>NZ_JAAGPK010000010.1:0-100673 GCF_017104685.1 Burkholderia sp. Tr-20355
TGGGGGCGCTCGCTCCCGTCACGTACTTCGGCTACGAAGGCATTCCCGGAGAACTCGCGCGCCCCGAGGACATCGTGACGCTGGCCGGGCCGGGCGACGCGGCGGACGACGCGCTGGACGCGCTGGCCGCGCGCATCGGCGCGCCGGAGGGCGCCGGCGGCGTGCCCGTCGAGCGCTGGCAGGTGGAAAGCGGGCCGCTGACGCCGCAAGCCGTCGGTCGCGTGCTGGCGAATGCGTTGCCCGACGACGCGATCGTGTCGATCGAGGGCGGCACGTGCGGTTATCCGTTCGTGACCGCGTCGGCGCGCGCGCGCCGTCACACGATCCTCACGAATACCGGCGGCGCGATCGGCCAGGGTTTGCCGGTGGCGCTCGGCGCCGCCGTCGCGTGCCCGGCACGCCGCGTGTTCGCGCTGCAGTCCGACGGCAGCGCGCAGTACACGATCCAGTCATTGTGGACGATGGCGCGCGAGCGTCTGCCGATCGTCATGCTGATCGCCTCGAACCGGCGCTACGGCATCCTGCAGACCGAGCTCGCACGCGGCGGCCTGCCGGCCGACACGCCGCACGCGAGCCGCCTGACGCTGCTGGACGATCCGCCGATCGACTGGCTCGCGCTGTCGCGCGGCTACGGCGTACCGGCCGAGCGTACGAGCACGGTGCAGGCGCTGTCCCAGGCGCTCGACGACGCACTCGCGCACACCGACGGGCCGCGGCTCATCGAAATGTGCCTGCCCTGATCGCGTCGCCCGCCGACTTCTTCACTCCCGACTCTGATCTTTCATCGTTATGGACCTGCAACTCCACGGAAAAGCCGCATTCATCACCGGCGGCAGCATGGGCATCGGCAAGGCGGTCGCGCTCGAACTGGCGCGCGAAGGCGTCAACGTCGCCATTGCCGCGCGACGCCTCGAACACCTCGAGGCCGCCGCCGCCGAGATTCGCGCGACGCTCGCGCCGCTGGGCGACGCGGCCGGCGCGATCCTGCCCGTCACGCTCGACACGACCGACATGGCGTCCGTCGAAGCGGCGATGGCGGCGAGCGTCGAACGTTTCGGCCGGCTCGACATCCTGCTGAACGGCGCCGCGCATCCGGGCGGCCTCGTGCGCGCGGAGCTGGAGCACGCGGATCCGCAGGGGCTGCTCCAGGACATCGACATCAAGGTCGTCGGCTACCTGCGTTGCGCGAAGGCGGCCGCGCCCTACATGCGGCGCCACGGTTTCGGCCGGATCGTCAATGTCGGCGGGCTCACGGGCCGCGGCAGCAAGCAGTTGTCCGGCATGCGCAACGTCGCGATCGTGCACCTGACCAAGACGCTGTCCGACCAGCTCGGCCCGTTCGGCATCACGGTCAACACGATTCACCCGGGCGTGGTCGAGACGCCGCACATTCACGAGCTCTACGAGAAGGAAGCGCGGAAGCAGGGGCTGACGGCCGCGGAGGTCGAGGCCAACTACGTGAAGGTCACGCCGATCCGGCGCGTGCTGCAGCCGGAGGAAATGGGATGGATCGTGGCGTTTCTCGCGTCCCCGAAGTCCGGCTCGATCACCGGCGAGTCGATCGGCTGCGACGGCGGGCTCACGCGCGGCATTTTTCTCTGACACAAGGAACATCGCATGACCGCAACCGTACTGGTCGCCACCGCCGGACAAGGCATCCTGCGCTCGAACGACGACGGCAAGACCTGGCATCGCCTCGGGCTGGACGAGCCCATCGAGTTCGACGGCATCGTGCGCGCGCTCGCGGTGGACCCCGCGACGCCGTCGCGGGTGTATGCCGGCGCCGATTCGGGGCTGTGCATCAGCGAGGATGGCGGCGCGCACTGGTTTCGCCCCGAGAACCTGCTGAACGGGCAGACAGTCTGGTCCATCGCGATCGATCCCGCGAATCCGGCCGTGCTGTATGCGGGCACCGGCGCGCCGTCGCGCGCCGCGCTCTACAAGTCGAGCGACGCGGGTCTGACCTGGGCGCGAACGGCTCCCGAGTTCCCGGAGTTCTGTTCGGGCGTCAATCGTCCGCGGCTGCTGACGATCTGCGTGGACCCGGAAGACGGCCGCAACGTGTGGTACGGCGTGGAGGAAGGCGGCGCATGGCGCAGCCGCGACGCCGGTGCGACCTGGACGCGCGTGGACGGCCCCGGCACGGCGATCCGCAACAGCGACATTCATGCGATCGCCGTGCTGCCCGCCGGGCCGCACCAGCCGAAGACGACGGTGCTGCTGACGGTGAACGCGGTGCACGTGAGCGACGACGACGGCCTGACCTGGGACGGCAAGCTGTCGCGCGACCGCTTCGACGGGCTGTACTACACGCGCACGGTCGTCCAGCTGGCGGCGCCCGGCGGCGACCTGCTGATGGCGATCGGCGACGGTACGCCGGGCACGCGCAGCCGTATCTACCGCTCGCCCGATCGCGGCCGTGCATGGCACGAGACGGATCTGCGCACGCCGCCGAATTCGACGTTCTGGGCATTTGGCGTCCATGCGGCGCGGCCCGGGCTCGTCTATGCGGGGACCAAGTACGGGCACCTGTTCCGTTCGCACGACGGCGGCCGGAGCTGGACCAAGGAATGGCGCGATTTCAGCGAGATCACGGCCGTGGCGTGGACGCCGTTCGAAGCGCCGCTCGTTGCCCACGCGCAGTCGACGCATTGAGCGGAGCGAGCGATGACCCAGCCTGACCTCCAGCAACGGGCGGCGCATGCGAACGCGCTTGGGCTGCCGCTGCCGGTACCGCGCGTGCAGCGCACGCACCTGTCGCTGTTCGTGCGCGATCCGGTGCGCTCGAGCATCTGGTATGCCGACGTGCTCGGCATGACGGAAACCGCTCGCGGCGAGCAGTGGGTGTTCATGTCGTTCGGCCAGAAACACCATGACATCGCGCTGATTCGCGCGGCGTCCGATGCGGAACTCGGCACGATCGGCCTGCAGCACTACGGGCTCGAAATCGCGGGCGGCCTGACCGAACTGCGCCGCCTGTACGGGATGCTGATCCGTCGCGACGTGCCGATCGTGAAGATCACCGATCACAAGGTCGGGATCGGCGTGTATTTTTCGGACCCGGACGGCAACCGGCTCGAATTCTTTTGCGAAACCGTCACGGACGACGAGGAAGGCAAGCGCGTGCTGCACCGGTACAACGCGCCCAGCGATCCGTTCCAGCTCGAACCGCTGTTCGACTGACGCGCCGTCCATTCATTCCGACATCATCGATACTTTATAGAGGATTACTGATGAGAAAGATCGCCAATTTCGAAGGCTTTCATATCCGCAAGTGGTATACGCAGATCGAGGATTCGCTCGCGAACGAGACCGGCCAGCTCGCGGACGGCGAGCCGCTGCGCAAGATCGTGATCGCCGCGGCCGTGCACAACCCGTATGCGGGGCGGTACAGCGAAAATCTTGACGATCTCGTACGCCCGTCGCCGGCGCTCGGGCAGGAATTCGCGCGACGCATCGCGTCGCTCGCGGCGGGCCAGGCGATCGAGAGCTACGGCAAGGCGTGCCTGGTCGGCTCGGCCGGCGAATACGAACACGGCAACGCGTTCCTCACGTCGATCTTCGCGGAGCCGATCCGTGCCGCGCTCGGCGGCGGGAAGTCGTGGGTGCCGTCGAGCGGCAAGCGCGGCCCGATCAACACGGTGATCGACGTGCCGCTCGCGCACAAGGATGCGCTCTACGTGCGCTCGCATTACGACACGGTGACCTGCCTGTTTCCCGACGCGCCCAACGACGACGAAGTGCTGGTGATCTTCGCGTTCGCGACGCGCGGCCGCCTGCACGCGCGGCTCGGCGGCCTGAAGGCGAGCGAGATCGTCGGTCGCGACGGCCTGGTGTGAAAGCAGGGGCTGCCGGAGAGCGAATGATGAATACGGTGTCCGTCAAGGATGGATGGGTCGAGAGCGACGGGTTGCGGCTGCACTACGTGAGCTGGGGGCGCGACGATGCGCCGGCCGTGGTGATGCTGCACGGCTTGCGCAGCTACGCGCGGACGTGGGAGCCCGTTGCCGACGCGCTGGCCGACCGCTACCGGGTCGTTGCGCTCGATCAGCGCGGGCGCGGGCTGAGCGACTGGGATCCGCGGCGGGACTATTACGCGGCGGCCTACGTGCGCGATCTCGATGCGCTGGTGCGCGCGCTCGACCTGCGACGATTCGTGCTGGCCGGGCATTCGATGGGCGGCGCCAATGCGTTCGTCTACGCGGCATCGAATCCGGACCGGCTTGCCGGTCTCGTGATCGAGGACATGGGCCCGGGCGCGTCGGCCGGCTCGCAAGGTGCCGAGCGCATCAAGCGCGAGCTGAAGGAAACGCCGGACGCGTTCGCGTCGTGGGACGACGCGCGCGCATTCTGGCGGCATCAGCGGCCGAACATCGCGGAATCCGCGCTCGATTCGCGCGTCGCGCACTCGCTGAAGGAAGACGCGCACGGACGGATCGTGTGGCGGCACGACGCCGCCGGGATCGCGGCGGCACGGCTGGCCGCGACGCCGGAGCAGCTCGTCCATCTGTGGCCGCTCGTCCTCAACCTGCACGTGCCCACCCTGCTGTTGCGCGGCGGCGCGTCGGACTTCCTGTCCGCGGAAGTGGCGGCCGAAATGGCGGCCGCCAATGCGGGAATCGAACGGATCGACCTGCCCGGCGCGACGCATTACGTGCATGACGACCAGCCCGATGCATTCAATCGCGCACTGCGATCATGGCTCGATCGTCTCGACGATCCGGCGTGGCGGACGGGGGCCGACGCATGAAGGCGAACAATCCGGAGCGGACCTCGGTCGCGATCGTCGGCGCGGGGCCGAACGGCGTGGCGATGGCGAATCTGCTCGGCCTCTACGGCATCGCGACGGTGATCGTCGAGAAGGCCGCGGAGATCGTCGAATTTCCGCGCGCGGTCGGCATCGACGACGAAGCGTTGCGGATGTTTCAGACAGCGGGGCTCGCCGACGAACTGAGCCGCGACATCATCCAGAACGTGCCGCTGCGCATGTTCAAGGCGAACGGCGCATGCTTTGCCGATATCCGCCCGTCGATCCGCGAATTCGGCTGGTGGCGGCGCAACATCTTCATGCAGCAACTGGCCGAACGAACGCTGCGCGCCGGGCTGGCCCGCTATCCGCACGTGTCGCTGCGGACCAGTCAGGAAGTGGTGGATGTCGAACAGGACGACGGAGGCGTCACGTTGCAGGTGCGCCGCGCGGACGGCCGGCAGTACGCGCTCCAGGCCGACTACGTGGTCGCGGCCGACGGCGGACGCAGCCCGATGCGCGAGCTGCTCGGCGTCATGCTCGCCGGCACGACGCATCCGATCAAGTGGGTCGTGGTCGACGTGAAGAACGCCGGCCTCGACCAGCCTTGCACGGCGCTGAACTGCGACCCGCGTCGCCCGAACGTCTGCATCTATCTGCCGTTCGATTTCCGGCGCTGGGAATTTCTCGTGTTTCCGCACGAGGACGAAGCGGCGATCGCCCAGCCCGACTCGATTCGCGCGCTGATCGCGCCGTACGTCGACGACATCGAGCGCGTCGAGATCGTGCGGGCGCGCACCTACACGCACCATTCGCGCGTGGCCGAGCGTTTCGTCGTCGGTCGCGTGGCGTTCGTCGGCGATGCCGCGCACCTGAGTCCGCCGTGGATCGGCCAGGGCCTGAACGCGGGCCTGCGCGACGTGGGCAACCTCGCGTGGAAGCTGGCCGGCATCGTCCGTGGCGCGTTGCATCCCGGCGTGATCTCGACGTACGAATCCGAGCGGCGCGATCACGCGAAGGCGATGATCGACCTCGCGGACACCTTCGGCGCGATGCTGATGCCGACCAACCGGCTCGTCGCGTTTCTGCGCGATCGCGTTCTTGGGCTCGTCCGCTTCGCACCGGGGCTGAAGGACTACATCCTGCAGATGCGGTTCAAGCCGATGCCGAGCTACACGCGCGGCATCGTGCTGCCGGGCCGCTCGGATGCGGTCGGCAGGATGATCGTGCAGCCCGACGTCGAAACGGCCGATGGCCTGCGCCGCAAACTCGACGACGTGCTGGGCCCGTGGTTCTCGATCGTCGGCTGGCAGTGCGATCCGCAAGCGTGCCTGAGTGACGACGATCGTGCGTACTGGACGTCGCTCGGCGCGACCTTCGTGCAGGTCAGCCGTTCGCGCAGCGGGACGAGTCGCGCCCGGCGCGTGACCAGTGTGCACGGCAGCGCCTGCGTCGAGGACGTCGACAACGCGCTGGCGGCATGGTTCGACCGGCATGCCGGCCCGCTCGTGGTGGTGCGCCCCGATCGCTACGTGGCGGCGCAGACGGACGCCGCGGGGATGGCCCGCGCGACCGCGGCCTTTCAGGCGTTCGCGCCGCGACAACGGGAGGAAGCGCATGTTTGTTGAGCAACGCACCTATACGCTGGTGCCGGGCGGCGTCGCCGAATATCTGCGGCTGTATGCGGAATGCGGGCGCGCCGCGCAGGAGCGGGCACTCGGCACGATGATCGGCTGTTTCGCGACGGAAGTCGGGCCGCTGAACCAGCTCGTCTATCTGTGGGCATTCGATTCGCTCGACATGCGTGCGCGGCGGCGGGCCGCGCTGATGGCCGATCCCGAGTTCGGGACGTTCCGCGGCAAGGTCCGGCATCTGCTCGTCAGGCAGGAAAACCAGATTCTCCGGCAGGAAATCGGCGGCTTGCTGCAAGCGCCGCAACAGGCGGCGTGACACGACCGCCGCACCGTCCGCGCCCACCGCGCACTTTCAACCGAGGGTACCGTCTTGATTCCGTTTACGCCGCTGACTTCGCGCATGGTGCCTGATGCGTGCGCCGATTATCCGCCGCTTCGTCTGTATGTCGATGGACGGTTCCTGCCGGCCGACGGCCGGCGCACGCAGCCCGTCGTCGATCCGGGCAACGGCCGCGTGCTCGGCGACCTGCCGCATGCGACGCGGGCCGATATCGACGCCGCCGTGCATGCCGCGCATCGCGCGTTCGCGGCATGGCGCCGCGAGTCGCCGCTCTTGCGCTCGGACATCCTGCGGCGCGCCGCTTCGCTCGTGCGCGAGCGCGCCGATTCGATCGGCCGCCACATCACGATGGACCAGGGCAAGCCGCTTCGCGAGGCGGTCGCGGAGGTCGTGTCGTCCGCGGAACAGCTCGAATGGCACGCGGAGGAGGGGCGTCGCACCTACGGCCGCGTCGTGCCCGCGCGTTCGCCGGACGTGATGCAGACGGTGCTGCGGGAGCCGATCGGCGTGTGCGCGGCGTTTTCGCCGTGGAATTTCCCGTTCAGCCAGGCGATGCACAAGATCGCGGCCGCGCTTGCGTCCGGGTGCACGCTGGTGCTGAAGGGGCCCGAGGAATCGCCGAGCGCGATCGTCGCGCTCGCGCACCTCTTCCACGATGCGGGGTTGCCGCCGGGCTGCCTGAACATCGTGTGGGGTGTGCCGGGCGACGTGTCGACGCAGCTGATCGAGGCGCCGCAGGTGCGCAAGATCTCGTTCACCGGTTCGGTGCCGGTCGGCAAGCGGCTGGCGGCGCTCGCCGCGTCGCACATGAAGCGCATGACGATGGAGCTGGGCGGACACGCACCGGTGATCGTCTGCGCGGATGCCGAGATCGAGCGCGCCGCGACGATGCTGGCCGCGTACAAGTTTCGCAATGCCGGGCAGGTGTGCGTGTCGCCGACGCGGTTCTTCGTGCAACGCGCGGCATTCGACCGCTTCGTTGCCGCGTATCTGGAAGCGGTCGGCAAGATCCGCGTCGGCTACGGACTGGATGAGGGCGTCACGATGGGGCCGCTCGCGCATGCGCGGCGCGTGTCGGAGATTGACGCGTTCGTCGCCGACGCGAAGGCGAACGGCGCGGCGATCGTCGCGGGCGGCACGCGTTTGCCGGGGCCCGGCCATTACTTCGCGCCGACGGTCGTCGTGGCGCCGCCGCGCGAGGCGCGCCTGATGAACGACGAGCCGTTCGGCCCGATCGTCGGGATCGTGCCGTTCGATGCACTCGACGATGCGCTCGCCGAGGCCAATCGTTTGCCGTTCGGCCTGGCGTCGTACGCATTCACGACATCGGCACGCAACGCGCACCGCATCGGCCGCGCGCTCGAGGCCGGCATGGTCAACATCAATCACTTCGGCATGGGGCCGGCGGAGATCCCGTTCGGCGGCGTGAAGGACAGCGGCTTCGGCAGCGAGGGAGGCACGGAGACCTTCGACGGTTATCTGGTCACCAAATTCATCACGCAACTGAACTGACGGTGCGCGCGCCGGCGCCCGCGCGCGGCGTCGCGCCAGCCTTCAGGTAGCTTCGCCGATCTGCGCGGTGGCGTCGATCAGCAGCTTGCCGAGCACGTGCTCGTCGAACAGCGCGAAGTGCTCGGCGCGGAAGACCAGCGACAGGCTGCTGTTGATCTCGCCGCTGCTGGCGGTGCGGATCGGGGCGGCGATGCCGACGAAACCGGCGTCGAGTTCGCCGCGCGAGATCCAGTAGCCGGTCTCGACGATCTGCTGGCAGTGCCGCCAGAACTGCGTCCAGTCGGCCGCGAACTCGCCGAACGCGGCATTGTGCCGTTCGTGCAGCCGTTTCAGGCGCGCGCGCGACATCGCGGCCACGATCACTTTCGACGACGCGCCCTGGAACAGCGGCATGATGCGGCCGCGGCCGAAACCGAGCTGCAGGTTCTCGGCGCCGGTTTCGTGCATGACGTTGATGATCTGTTCGTCGAACAGCGTCGACACGAGTGCATCGCCGCCGGTGACTTGGACCAGTTTCTGGATGACGGGCTTCGCGGCGGTGAGCGTCGGGTCCGACTGCCGCATGTTGTAGTCGAGATGGATGATGCGCGGGCCCAGCGTATAGCGGCCGTTGGTGCCGACGAGCAGGCCGACGGAAGCCAGTTCCTTCACGTAGCGATAACACGTGGTGCGTGAAAAACCCAGGTGTTCGGCGATTTCCTCGGCGGTCATCGACGTCGCGGACGAAGAGAAGACGTCGAGGATGGACAGCATTTTGGTGAGGCTCGACATGACGTGATCCGGAAATCAGGCGGCTTGCGGCAATGGAACGGGAGGATCGGAAACGGCTCGCGCCGCGCCGCGGTCGCGGGTGACGCGACACATCGGCGACGGCAGGGCCGTAGTCTAACTTAAGTCGTGGCGGCGGCAACGGGACTTGCATCAAGGAACGCGTCTGGCATATGCAAGCGACGGCACGGCGGGTGCTGCGCATCAAATCAATATGGAATCCTATGTTAATGGTGAAAATCGTGCAACCCGACGCGGACTGCGTGCGTCCGGCTCGCGGACGCGACGCGCGAAAACTCGATGAGGAGAAGAAGATGGGAACGTGGTTGAAGATGATGGCGCTGTGCGGCTGCGGTGCCGTTTCGCCGGTGTTCGCGCAGTCGAGCGTGACGCTCTACGGTTCGCTGGACACCGGCATCACCTATACGAGCGACGTCGCATCCGCGCCGCACGGCGGCCGCCAGCTCGCGCTGCAGGCGGGCGTGTCGCGCAACGACGTGTGGGGTCTGACGGGCAGGGAAGATCTCGGCGGCGCCAACTTCGCGGTATTCCGGCTCGAAAGCCAGTTCCAGACATCGGACGGCACGCTGACCGTGCCGGGCTCCGCGTTCAGTTCGCAAGCCTACGTCGGGCTCGGCGGCGACTGGGGCACCGTGACGCTCGGGCGGCAGTTCGATTTCGTCGGCGATCTCATGCCGTCGTTCGCGATTGGCGCAAACACGCCGGCCGGGCTGCTCGCGTGGGGCTTGCCGGCGAACGCGTCGGCGGGCGGCGCGCTCGACAACCGCGTGTGGGGTGTGCAGGTGAACAACGCGGTGAAGTACGTGAGTCCGACGTTCGGCGGTGTCGCGTTCGGCGGCATGTGGGGGTTCGGCAACGTGCCCGGCACGGTCGCGCGCGGCAGTGTGCAAAGCGCGATGCTGTCCTACACGCAAGGCGCGTTCAGCGCCGCGCTCGCCTATTTCGGCCAGCACGACGTGACGGCCGGCGGCAATCTGCGCAACTTCTCGGGCGGGGCCGGCTACAACGTCGGGGCGTTCCGCGTCTTCGGCATGGTGTCGGACGTCCGGATCAGCGCCGCCGCGCCGCTGCGCGCCACCACCTACGACGCCGGGTTGACCTATGCGGTCACGCCCTCGTTGCAGCTCGGCGGCGGTTTCCAGTACCAGCAGCGCGGCGGGGACATCGGCTCGGCCAACCAGATCACGCTGAGCGCCGACTATTCGCTGTCGAAGCGCACCGGGCTGTACGCTGTGTTCGCGCGCGGGCACGACAGTGCTTACGGCGCCCAGGTCGAGGCCGCGCTCGGCGCAGCGGCGGCAGGCGCGTCGCAGACCGCGGTGCGCGTCGGGGTGCGGCATCAGTTCTGACCGCACGGGAAAGCCCGGGTTGCCGCGTGCGGCAACCCGGCTCGCGGGTCGCCGCGCTCAGAACCGGTGCATCATCCCGATCCGCAGCGCCAGCTGGTTGCGGCCCGACGACTGCCCGGCCGTGCCGAGCACGTGCGCATAGTCGAAGTCGGTACCGGTGTTGCCGGTCGCATGCTGGTACGCACCCTGGATGTAGGTCGAGGTCCGCTTGCTGAGGTCGTAGTCGAGCATCATCGACAACTGGTGCCAGCTCGGCGATGCGTCGCCGGCCGTCGTGGCGACATGCGCGTGCGTGAACGTATAGGCGGCACCGAGCCAGAGGTCCGGCCGGAAGAAATACTGGCCGTTGACCTCGAAGTTGTCGAATTTCCAGGCGTTCTGCGTGCCTGCCGCGGGCGGGTTCGCGAAGTAGAGATTCGACTCGGGGTGGGTCACGTCAACGTGTGAATACGCGGCGGAGAGCGTGAACGTGTCGCTGAACTTGTATGACGCGCCGGCATCGATGTTCTGCTGCGAGCGGCCGCTGAATACCGTGTCGTCGCTCGACAGCGCGCCGCCCGCGGTCGCGCCGCCGTTGTTCGCCTTCAGGTAGGCGACGGCGGCGGAGAACGCGCCCATCTGGTACTGCACGGCCGCGCTGTAGACGCGGTTTCGCGCGAAGCCGCCCGCCTGGTTCGAGAGGCCGTAGAGCACTTCGCCCTTGAAGCCGGCATACGCGGGCGACACGTACTTGACGCTGTTCTGGATGCGGTAGTCCCAGTCGGCGTTGTCGTTGTCGTACGGGTGCGCACCGAAGTCGCCGAGCCAGTTTCCGGTGGCCGTGAACGGGCTCCACATGTCGAGCGTGGGGTCGTACTGGCGGCCGAGCGTGAGCGTGCCGAACCGGTCGGAATCGAGTCCGACATAAGCCTGCCTGCCGAACATCCGGGACGTCACGCCGAGCGCGCCCGTACTTGCGTTGAAGCCGTTTTCGAGCTGGAACAGCGCTCTCAGGCCGCCGCCGAGGTCTTCGGTGCCTTTGAGTCCCCAGTTGCTGCCGACGGTGTCGCCGCTGACCATCTGGTAGGCCTTGCTGCCGCCCGCGTTGCTCGTGAAATTGACGCCTTCGTCGATCAGCCCGTACAGCGTCACGCTGCTCTGCGCATGGGCCGTCAGGCCGAATCCCATCGCGCCGGCGGCCGATACGGCCGCAATCATCTTCTTCATCGTCGATCTCCAGGTGAGCGCCGGATTGCCGGCGCGGTACCGGTTTCGAGGGCGTGCAGGGGCATCGGACGCCCGAACCGGTCCGGTAGTAGTTAGTAAAACGAAGTAAGGAAAATTCAGGAAACCGGGCCGCCGTCAACAGGCGGCCCGAAGGCGAATCCCGACCGGGCCGCGCGCCCGGACAGCGGCGGCGTTACAGCATCCGCCGCAGCACGTCGTTTTCCGGATTGCGGTCGAAGAACCGGTGTTTCAGCGCGCCGAGAACGTGCAGGACGATGAGCGCGAGCAACGTGTAGGCCAGCGTCCGGTGCAGCCACTGGAACGCCTCGAACCAGTGGTCGTTTTTCGGCAGCAGCTCAGGCACGCGGAACAGGAAGAACGGCACGCCGTCGCTCTGCGTATAGGTACTGGACATCGAATAACCCATCAGCGGCACGACGATCGCCAGCGTGTACAGCAGGATGTGGCCGATCTTGGCGAGCTTGCGGTCGAGCCTCGGCAGGGTCGCAGGCAGCGGCGGCAACGGCTTCATCGAGCGGATCGCCAGTTGCGTGACGACCACCAGCAGCGTGAGCACGCCGAATTCCTTGTGGGTCGGGTAGTACCAGTCGAATTTGGCCGGCAGGTTGTCGTCGAGCCGGACCATGGTCCAGCCGGTCCACAGCTGCGCACCGATCAGGATCGCCCGGGCCCAGTGCAGCAGCCGAAGGGCGAGCGGGTATTTCTCCACCGTGAATGCAACGGCCTGGTTTTCCATTTGGCGTGTGATCCTCGAAAACGAAATAACGGCGGGCGGGGCGCCGGGCATCGACGTCCCGCGAGGGTGCCCATCGGCGCGCGGGGGCATGGCCATGCGCACGAACCCGGGATGCCGGGCCCGTGCACGAAGGCCGGCGGCGTCAGGCGATCGACCGCGAATCCGCGCAGCACGCCTGCAGCGCCTCGCGCAGCGTGACCGCGATGAAGTCGGCTTCGTCCGGCAGCAGCGTCAGCGGCGGCGACATCACGACCTTGTTCGCGATCGCGCGGACCAGGACCCCGCGCTTGCGCGCGGCATCGGCCACGCGCGCCGCAAACCCCTGGCCCGGATCGAGCGGCGTGCGGCTGGCCTTGTCGGTCACCAGATCGAGCGCCAGCATCAGCCCCTTGCCGCGCACGTCGCCGACGGTCTCGAAGTCGGCTTTCAGCGGCTGAAGCTGCTCGAGCAGGCGCTGGCCGACCCGTGCCGCATTGCCCGGCAGATCCTCGGCCTCGACGATGTCGAGCACCGCGAGCGACGCGGCGCACGCGAGCGGATGCCCGCTGTACGTGTAGCCGTGCATGACCACGTGCGAGAAGCCCGCGCCGTGTTCGATCGCCTGCGCGATGCGCCCGTTGTACAGCGTCGCGCCGAGCGGCACGTAGCCGGCCGAAATCCCCTTGGCGACGCACAGGATGTCGGCGGCGACGCCCCAGCCGCGACTGCCGAGCATGCTGCCGGTGCGGCCGAAGCCCGTCACCACCTCGTCGGCGATCAGCAGGATGCCATTGCGGTCGCATACGTCGCGCACGCGCGCCCAGTAATCGGCCGGCGGGACGATCAGGCCGCCCGCGCCCTGGACCGGTTCCGCGACGAACGCGGCGATGGTCTGCGGACCGTGGAACGCGATCGTTTCCTCGAGCTGTCCGATGCAATGCTCGACGAGCTGCTGCGGATCGTCGCAGTTCCACGGGTTGCGATAGAGCCAGGGCGTATCGAGCAGCACGCAGCCGGGCAGCAGCGGGCCGTGATTGTAATGGTAGACGCCGTTGCCGCCGATCGACGTGCCGCCCATGTGCACGCCGTGATAGCCGTTGCGCAGCGACAGGAATTTCGTGCGCGACGGCTCGCCCGCGGCGATCCAGTACTGGCGCGCCATCTTGAGCGCGGTCTCGATCGCGTCGGAGCCGCCGCTGCCGAACATCACGCGCTGCATGTCTTCCTGCGCGAACATCGCGCACAGGCGGTCGGCCAGGTCGTAGACGCGCGGGTGGGCGACGCCGTCGAAGGTCTGGTAGTACGACAGTTCGTCCATCTGCCGGGCGATCGCGCTTTTCACTTCCGGCCGGTTGTGGCCGACGTTGACGTTCCACAGGCCGCCGACGCCGTCGAGCATGCGGTGGCCTTCGACGTCGTACACATAGTTGCCGTCGCCGCGCGCGATGACGACGGTGGGGGTCGTATGCCCGGCGGCCGCCGAGCTCATCGGATGCCAGAATCGTTTTTGACGCTTTTGATAGTCCATGGTGTCTCTCGTCTCTCTTACGAAGTGCTTGAACAGGAGGCGGCGCGGTGTGCGCCGCGGGATCACAGGGCTGCGGTGACGATCTTTTCCTCGAGGTACGAATCGAGCGCGGCCTTCGACAGGTCGCGCCCGATCCCGCTTTGCTTGGTGCCGCCCCACGGCAGGCGCGCGTCGATCGGGCTCCACGCATTGATCGCGACGGCGCCGACGTCGAGCCGCTCGGCGACGCGGTGCGCGGTGCCGACGTCCTGCGTCCACACGGAAGCGGACAGGCCGAACGGCGTGTCGTTGGCGATGCGGACGGCGTCGTCCTCGGTGTCGAACGGCATGACCATGCCGACCGGGCCGAACACTTCGTCACGGGCGATCCGCATGCCCGGATGGACGCCGCCGAGCACCGTCGGGCGCATGAAGCAGCCGCGCGGCGGCAGCTGTTCGTCGCCGGCCAGCAGCACGGCGCCTTCGGCGAGCGCGCCGTCGACCAGCGCGCGGACGCGTGCGAGGTGACGCGGGTTGATGAGGGCGCCCATCTGCACGCCGGGCTCCGACGGCGGACCGACGCGGATCGCGCGGGCCGCATCGGCGAGCCGCGCTTCGAGTGCGGGCGCGATCGAGCGGTGCGCGAGCACGCGCGAGCCGGCGGCGCACGTCTGGCCCTGGTTCGCGAACATGCCGGCCATCAGCGACGGGATCGCACGGTCGAGATCGGCATCCGCGAAGACGATCTGCGCGGCTTTTCCGCCCAGTTCGAGCGTGACGCGCTTGAAGGTCTTCGCCGCGGCGCCTGCGATCGCGCGGCCCACTTCGGTGCTGCCCGTGAAGCTGATCTTGTTGACGAGCGGGTGCGCGACCAGTGCGGCGCCGACTTCCGCGCCCACGCCGTGGACGATATTGACGACCCCGGCAGGGAGGCCGGCTTCGCATGCGAGTTCGCCGAGCCGGGCCACGGCCAGCGGCGCATCCTCCGACGGCTTGACGACCACCGTGCAGCCGGCCGCCAGCGCCGGCGCGAGTTTCCACACGGCGATCATCAGCGGCGCGTTCCACGGGATGATCTGGCCGGCCACGCCCACCGGCGCACGCCGCGTGTAGCTGAGCGTCGGGCGGCCCATGAAGCCATCGGTCGGAATCGTGCGGCCCTCGAGCTTGTCGGCCCAGCCGGCGAAGTAGCGCAGCGTGTCGATGCACATCGGAAGGTCCATCATGCGCATCTCGGCGAGCGGCCGTCCTTGCTCGACGGCGAGCAGCTGCGTCAGCGCATCGCCGTCGCGTTCGACCAGGTCCGCCAGCCGCAGCAGCCAGCGGGCTCTGGCCGGCCCGCCCGCGCGGGCCCACGCGTCGTCGTGCAGGGCATCGTGCGCGGCACGCGCGGCGCGATCGACGTCTTCGGCGCTCGACGCGGGCACCGCGGCGACGTAGTCGCCCGTCGCCGGCGCAAGTTTTTCGAAGGTGCGGCCGGCGGAGGCATCGCAATGCCGGCCGCCGATCAGATTCTGAATTTTCATCATGGTGTCCGTGTTTCCCAGGGGCGAATCGTCGGGCCGAACCGGTGGCGGCGAGGGCAGCGGCCACGGTGCGGCTTCAACGTCGCTTTCACTGTATGTCGATGAAATCGCGGGCCTTGTCCGCTATCGGCAATCGTTGCGAGGCGATCGGGACAGGGAATACCCGCGCCGGCGCGACGCAGCGGGCGCGGGTCGCCGGCACCGGGACAGCGTCGACGGGGCGTCGTGCGACGGCGGTGCCGTGCGGCACCGTCCGGGGGCGGCTACTGGACGGCGCGCCCGAGTGCGCGGTACAGGTCGGGATCGCTGCGCTTCAATCGCAAGGCGGCGCGGATGCCGAGCGCGCCGACGGCGACCAGGAAATACGGAAACATCGCGACAAAGGTGGAATCCGATCCGCTCAGCACGGACAGGTTGCGTACGACCAGCACGAGGCAGGCACCGAGCGCGATCATGCTGACGAGCGGCGCGATCAGGCGGTGCACGACGCTGGCATCCCGGCGATCGCGCGCGAAGAACGCGATCACCGAGGCCGCCACGAGGATCTGCACCGCGATGATGCCGATCGTGGCCAGCGCGCTCATCCACGAGAACACGACCGCGAACGGGTCGAGGCGAAAGGCGGCCGATCCGGCGATGGCCGCGAGCGCGATCAGCGTCTGCACTTTGCCGGCGACGTCGGGGCAGCGATGCACGGGGCACGTATGGCCGAGCTTGCGCCACAGCACACGTTCACGGCCCATCGCGTAGAAATAGCGCGTGATCGTGTTGTGGAACGACAGGATGGCCGCGAACAGGCTCGTGACGAGCAGGACGTTCATCGCGTCCGTCGCGATGCCGCCGAGCAGCCGGCCGCTGACGGCGAACCAGAGATTGGCCGGGTCGTGGGCCGCCTGCGCGGCGATCCGGCTCTCCCCCCATGCCTCGACGATCGCCCACGACGACAGCGCGTAGAACGCCATGATGAGAAGCACGGCAACGTAGGTCGCGCGCGGAATCGTGCGCTTCGGGTCGCGTGCCTCCTCGGAGAAGATCGCCGTTGCCTCGAAACCCATGTACGAGCCGAGGACGAACACGAGCGCGGTGCCCAGCCCGGGCGCGAACACCGTCGACGGGCTGAACGGTTTCGCGCTGAAGCCGCCGGTGCTCGCGCCGTGCGCGACGATCGCGAGATCGAGCAGCATCACGATCGCGATCTCGCCGATCATCAGCATGCCGAGCAGCCGGCCGCTGAACTCGATGCGCCGCGCGCCGCAGACATGGACGGCGACGACGCAGGCGAGCGCGAACGCCCACCACGGCACGTCGACGCCGTAGTGGCGCTGGATGCTGTCGTTCAGGAAGAAGCCGAACATGCAGTAGATCGCGATCTGCACCGCGTTGTACGCGACGATCGCGATGAACGCGCCACCCACGCCGGCCGGACGTCCGAGCCCGTTCGCGATATACGCGTAGAACGCGCCCGCATTGGAGATATGCCGGCTCATCGCGGCATAACCGATGCTGAAGATCAGGTACATGATGCCGGCCAGCACGAATACGCCGGGCACGCCGGGGCCGTTGCCGAGCGAGAATGCCGCGGGCGTCGCGCCGACCATCGCGGTGAGCGGCGCGGCCGCGGCGACGACGAAGAAGACGATGTGTGAGAGTCCGACCGCGTTCCTGCTGAGCCCCGCGTCGGACCGGGATGACGATTCGTTCATGAGTAGTCCCGCTGACCGGATCGTCCATCAGGAATCGACACCGGCATGTCTGATCAATATCCCGGTGCCGCGGGCCGATCCTGACGAACCGGCCATGGAGGCTGATGTTCGCCGGCGACACCGGTGTGCGCTTGGCCGGCCGCCCGGTGCAACGCACCGCGGAGCAGGCCGACGACGCAATTTACGGTGCCGAAAAACCGGGCGTTGTCCGCTATCGGCAATCCGCATGCGTCGAGCGGCAGGGGATTACCCGGATGCGGCGTCACGGCGCTTGCGCACGGACTCAGCTCAGGCGCGGCGTATGCGACGGCAACTCGTGGAAATGTTGCTGGTAGTACGCGGAGAAGCGCCCGAAGTGGCAGAAGCCGAATTGCGCCGCCGCGTCGCCGATGCGTATCGTCTCGGGCGTCGTCATCAGGAAGCGCCGCACCGCGTTCAGCCGGATCGAGCGGAGGTAGGCCGTCGGCGTCGTGCCGACGACGTTCTGGAAGCTGTATTGCAGCGTGCGGCGGCTGATGCGCAGGTGGTGGCAGAGATCGATGACGGTCGGCACGTCGTCGCTGTCGAGCGCGATCTCCTGGCTGCGGCGCACGATGTAGCTCTGCGTCGACGCCGACGGCAGCGCGCCGGCGCCGGACGCGTCGGTCTGCACGAGGTCGAGCAGGATACCGACGACGCTGTGCGCGAGCACGCGTTCGTCGAACGCATCGCGCGCCGTGAGCGAATCGCGGTCGAGCGCCTGGCAGAGTACCTGCTCGAGGCCGTCCAGTGCATCGCGGTAACGCGCGGGCGCGATGGGGAGTACCGGCTGCTGCAGGATGCGCGCCGGCAGGTGCGCGAGTTCGTCGACCTCGCGATCGGCGGTAAGGGTGCGATCGATCGTGAAGGCGAGCACTTCGGTGTCGCTCGGAAGGTGCGCGACGAATTCCTCGCCGCCGCGCAGCGTCAGCAGGCTCGGGCGCTCGACGGTACGGCCCTGGACCACCGGCGCAACCGCACTGGCGATCGGCAGTGCGAAGCAGAGCCGGCCGCGCGGCGCGAGTCCGTGCTGCATCACGCGCTGGTTGATGCGTTCGCGAAAGACGTGAAAGCGCTGGCCGGCGACCTGGCGCAACGTGGTCGTGGCCGTGCCCGGACTGATCTGATCGTAGTGCTGCGACCAGTTCACGATCGCCTGCGAATGGAGGAACACATCCGAGAAGCACAGTGTTTCAGCGTGCAGGTTCATGGCGTGGCTAATGCATTCCGTCTCAAATTCGACGCCGGCCGAAGCCGGCTCATGCTGCCAGGCGCGGGCAGCGGGCTCGCGCCATGCGCGCGGTTCGCCTGGATGGCTTCCGAAGGTGCCGTACGACGCGGCCAGTTTCCCCGACGATCATATCCAGAAAAAAACACGGGGGGAGGCGATCTCAACCCTCGGGGATCTATTTTTTGTAAATCTCATTATAAGGGATTGTATTTATTTTTATGATGGGGTTTACATAGGGTGTCGCGCGATACCTTGCACGCGGAAAAGAGGGCCTGGTGATCGAGTTTTTTCGATATTTATTACGAAACTGACGGGTTCGGGTTGCGGCGGCATCGCGTGCGTAGCGTCCAACGGCCTCTCTCGTGTTAACTACCGATAAATACCGAATTACGGGATTTGTATAATCATCCGGCAAAGCTTCGCCCGCTCGTGCGCGCGCAACGTGTGTCGACGCCATCGCTGGCGGCCCCCACGCAATGCAAACGACGGTCGACGCATTTCCACATACCGGGAGCGGTCCATGTCCGAGTCATCCCCTGCCTTCTTGTATCGTCGGATCGCGCTACGCGTGATTCCGTTTCTGTTCCTCTGCTACGTCGTCAACTTCGTCGATCGCGTCAACATCGGATTCGCCAAGCTGCAGTTCCTGCAGGACCTCGGCTTGAGCGAAGCCGTATTCGGCTCCGCGGCGGCCATCTTCTTCATCAGTTACGCCGCATTCGAGGTGCCGAGCAATCTGCTGCTGGCGCGCATCGGCGCGAGCCGCACGCTCATGCGAATCATGGTGCTATGGGGCCTCTGCACGGTCGCGCAGATGTTCGTGACCGGCAGCGCGTCGCTGTATGTGGTGCGTTTTCTGCTCGGCGCCGCCGAGGCCGGCTTCTTTCCGGGCCTGATCCTGTACCTGTCGTACTGGTTTCCGGATGCGGTGCGCGCCCGTGTCAACAGCGTGCTGCTGCTCGCCGTTCCGGTCGCCGGGATGATCGGCGGGCCGCTGTCCGGCTGGATCATGGCGCACATGCAGGACGCGATGGGGTTGCGCGGATGGCAGTGGCTGTTTCTGATCGAGGGATTGCCGGCCATCGCGCTCGGGCTGGTTGCGCCGCTGATGCTGAGCGACCGGCCGGAACAGGCGGCATGGTTGTCGCCGTCGGACCGGCAGGCGCTCTTGCGCGATCTTGACGCGGAGCGGGCCTCGGCCGTGATCGGCCATGGCCGGGTGGGCGTTCTCGACATTGTCCGCCACGCGCGCGTGCTGGGGCTTGCGGCGATCTATTTCTGCGTGTACGTCGGGATGGGCACGGTGACGTTCTGGTCGCCCACGGTGCTGAAGGCGGCCGGGGTGACGAGTGTCGCCGGAATCGGTTGGTTGTCCGGATTGATTTCCGTGTTCACGATGATCGGCAATGTGGCGATCGCATGGAGTTCCGACCGGTACGGCGAGCGCCGGTGGCATACGGCGGCCTGCATGCTCGTCACCGCGTGCGCTCTGCTGTTCCTGCGCTTCGCTGTCGGCCATGTCTGGCTCACCGTGACCTTGCTGGCGATCGCGCAGCTGTGCGCGTTCACCGTGCCGATCGTGTTCTGGACGATTCCGGCGGCGCAACTGACCGGGCGGGCGGCGGCGGCGGGCATCGCGGTCATCAGCATGCTGGGTTCGCTCGGCGGCGCGTTCGGTTCGTGGCTGGTCGGCGCTCTGTTTGCGCGGACCGGCGCGCCGTATGCCGGGCTCGCGGTGGTCGCGGGGCTGCTGGTGGTGGGCTCGGTGCTGGTGACGAGCCTGGTCCCGCGCTCATTGCCGCCGCGCCGCACGGCGAGCGAACGGGCGGCGTTGCAGGGCGTTGAATAGCGCGTGGCCGGGCCCGCGTGTCGCGGCGCCAACGGCCTGCCCTCGGCGTCGCGGGCAGCGGCTCGCGCGAATCGGCCGGACCCGGTCGGCGTGACGCGCGATTGCGCTGCCGCATTCACGCGGCAAGCGCCGGAATTTTTTCAGCGGAGATCCGGACGGAGATTGGGACGGATATCGGGCCGGCCTCGTTTGGCAACGCGCTCGCCCGCATGTGCCGACGCCCGCAGCGGTCAATCCGGCTCGGCTTTCAGGCCACCCTCGATCCACCGCGCTTCGGACGCGCGAAGATGCGCGCGGATGGCCGTCTGCGCCGCGATCGGATCGCCGGCCTGTAGCGCGAGGAGCACGTCCTCGTGCTCGCGCACGGCGGCCGTCCACGTCTGCGGATTTTCCGCGTGGCCGCGCATCGCGGTCGCGATCGGATCGTGGCGGCTGTCGAACAGCTCGCCGACGAAGCGTGTGAGCACCGAATTGCCGGCGGCTTCCGCGATCAGCATGTGGAACTGCCGATCGGCTTCGACCGGCGATTTGCCGGCTTCCGCGAGCCGCTTCATGCGCTGAAGCGTGCGGCGCAGGCGGTCGAGCATCGCGGCCGTCATCCGCGCGGCGGCCAGCGCGGCCACGCTGCCTTCGATGGCCGCGCGGGCCTGCATCAATTCCGACGGACTGTCGCCGAGCGTGACCATCGTGCCGACATCGTCGGCCGCCGTGTCGCGGACATAGACGCCGGAGCCCATCCGGATCTCGATCTGCCCGCCGATTTCCAGCGCGATCAGCGCCTCGCGAAGCGACGGGCGCGATACGCCGAGCGTCAGCGCCAGCTCGCGCTCCGGCGGCAGCCGCTCGCCGATCGCGAATTCGCCCTGGCGAATCAACGCGACGATCTGGGCCGCGACCGATTGGTAAAGCCGCTTGGGTTCTGTCGATTTCATCCGATGGATTGGGGTCAATGCGCTTTCGGCGCAAGCGCGTGTCGCGGAGTCTATCACGCCCGCCGCATCGCCCTTTGCAGTGGCGGGTTCATCCGGATGTCCGGGTTTTCACTATTGGTAAGATCGGGATTGAGATAGTTAAATTGGCTTGACCAAAATAGGTTTGATTGATGTAATCCCTCCAAATTGGACTGACCAGACGAAGCCGAGGTCGATCCGCCCCCAGGAGACGCAATGGCATTGCCTCGCAATCTGCCCGGCCAGGCCGCGCAGGACGAAACCGACCGGGAGATCCTGCGCCTGGACGGCATTCGCAAGCGCTTCCCGGGCGTCGTGGCGCTCGACGGCATTCGCCTCGACCTGCGCCGCGGCGAGGTGCATGCGGTGTGCGGCGAAAACGGCGCGGGCAAATCCACGCTGATGAAGATCATCAGCGGTCAGTACCTGCCCGACGAGGGCGTCGTTCACTATCGCGGCGCACCGGTGCAATTCCGTTCGGCCTCCGAAGCGCAGGCGGCCGGCATCGCGATCATTCACCAGGAACTCAATCTCGTCCCGCACCTGAGCGTGGCGGAGAACCTGTTCCTCGCGCGGGAGCCGCGGCGCGGGCCGTTCGTCGATACGAAGCGCATGAACGCGGACGCGGCGCGCTGCATCGCGCGGATCGGCCTGAATGTCGCGCCGACGACGAAGGTCGGCGTGCTGTCCATCGCGCAGCAGCAGATGGTCGAGATCGCGAAGGCGCTGTCGCACGACGCGCGCGTGCTGATCATGGACGAGCCGACGTCGTCGCTGACGGAGTCGGAAACGGTGCAGCTGTTCCGCATCATCGAGGAACTGCGGGCCGACGGCGTGGCGATTCTGTATATCTCGCATCGCCTCGACGAAATGGCGCAGATCGTCGATCGCGTGACCGTGCTGCGCGACGGGCGCCATATCTCGACGGACGATTTCGCCGACGTGAGCCTCGACGACATCGTCGCGCGCATGGTCGGACGCACGCTCGACGACGCCTATCCGTCCCGGCAATCGGTGCCGACGGACGACGTGCTGCTCGACGTGCGCGCGCTGCGCCGGGACGGCGTGTTCGGACCGGTGTCGTTCGCGCTGCGCCGCGGCGAGATTCTGGGTTTCGCGGGATTGATGGGCGCCGGCCGCACCGAGATCGCCCGCGCGATCTTCGGCGCGGATCGCCCGGACGGCGGCACGATCGCGCTGCACGGCCGGCCCGTGACGATCCGCTCGCCGCGCGAGGCGATCCGGCACGGCATCGCGTATCTGTCGGAGGACCGCAAGAAGGAGGGGCTCGCGCTGCCGATGCCGGTCGCGGCGAACCTCACGCTCGCGAACGTGCGGGGTATCTCGTCGCGCCTGGGCTTCCTGCGCTTCGACGACGAGCTCGACGTGGCGCGCCGCTACGTGCAGGACCTCGCGATTCGCACGCCGTCCGTGCACCAGCGCGTGCGCAACCTGTCCGGCGGCAACCAGCAGAAGGTCGTCATCGGAAAATGGCTCTACCGCGGCTCGAAGATCCTGTTCTTCGACGAACCGACGCGCGGGATCGACGTCGGCGCGAAGTTCGCGATCTACGGGCTGATGGACCGGCTCGCCGCCGACGGCGTCGGCGTGGTGCTGATCAGTTCGGAACTGCCCGAGCTGCTCGGCATGACCGACCGGATCGCCGTTTTTCACGAAGGTCGATTGACCGCGGTGCTCGACACGAAACACACCAGTCAGGAGGAGATCATGCACTATGCGTCGGGGCGTTCCCATGCTTGAAATGACATCCGATCGGAGCCAGGCCGACGAGCGGGCGGCGCGACAGCGGCGGCGCGACCTGATCCAGAAGTTCGCGGCGCTGGGCAGTCTCGTCGTGCTCGTGTTCGCGTTCTCGATATCGAGCGCGGCATTCTTCTCGGTCGACAACCTGATGACCGTCGGCCTGCAGGTGACCTCCATCGCCTATCTGGGCGTGGCCGCGACCTGCGTCATCATCACGGGCGGCATCGACCTGTCGGTCGGCTCGGTGCTCGCGCTGGCCGGCGTGTGCGCCGCGCTGCTGGTCAAGGCGGGCGTGCCGGTGCCCGCCGCGATGGCGGCCGGCATCCTGGTCGGCGCGCTGTGCGGGCTCGTCAACGGCATCTGCGTGACGCGCATGGGCTTGCCGCCGTTCATCGCGACGCTCGGCATGATGCTCGTCGCGCGCGGCATCGCGCTCCAGATCACGGGCGCCCGGCCCGTATCGGATCTCGGCGACGCGTTCGGCGCGCTCGGCAACGGCGCGCTGCTGCGGATCTCGCACATTGGCGCGGACGGGTTCCCCGACACGACGTTTCCCGGCATTCCGTATCCGGTCGTGATCATGATCGTGCTGTTCGTCGTGGTGTCCGTGCTGCTGTCGAGGACGTCGCTTGGCCGTCACATCTACGCGGTCGGCTCGAACGCCGAGGCGGCGCGGCTGTCGGGCGTGAACGTCCAGGGCGTGAAGCTGTTCACCTACGTGCTGTCCGGCGCGCTCGCGGGCGTGACCGGCTGCGTGCTGATGTCGCGGCTCGTCACCGGGCAGCCGAACGAAGGCGTGATGTACGAGCTCGACGCCATCGCCAGCTCGGTCATCGGCGGCACGTCGCTGATGGGCGGCGTCGGCACGATCTCCGGCACGGCGATCGGCGCGTTCGTGATCGGCGTGCTGCGCAACGGCCTGAACATGAACGGCGTGTCGAGCTTCATCCAGCAGATCATCATCGGCGTCGTGATTCTGGGCACGGTCTGGATCGACCAGTTGCGCAATCGCCGGCCCTGACCGGCAGCAAGCAGTCCCTACCAACGAGAAGCGGAGCGAGACATGAACAAATCCATCCTGCTGGCGGCCTCGGCGTGCCTGTTCGCGGCATGCAACAGCGGCGCGTATGCGGCCGGCGGCGAGATCGCGGTGATCGTCAAGACGGTCAATTCGAACTACTGGCAGAACGTGCAGAAAGGCGCGAAGGCGGCGCTCGACGGGGCCAGCGGCTACACGATGACGTTCCAGGGGCCGGCGGCCGAATCCGACATCAGCGGGCAGGTCAACATGGTCGACAACGCGGTCACGCGTCATGTGGCGGCCATCGTGCTCGCGCCGTCCGATCCCGATGCGCTCGTACCCGCGATCAAGAAGGCGTGGGAAGCGCACATTCCCGTCGTGCTGATCGACTCGGCCATCTCGGATGCCGGCAAGCCGTACTACCAGGCGTTCCTGTCGACCGACAACGAGAAGGCGGGGGCGTTGTGCGCGAAGGCGCTGATCGATCGTGTCGGGCAGTCCGGCAAGATCGCGATCATGTCGTACGTGCCGGGCGCGGGGTCCGAGGTCAGCCGCGTCGGCGGCTTCCGCAAGTACATCGAGCGCCACTCGAAGCTGCAGATCGTCGGCCCGTATTACTCGCAATCGCAAATGGCGACCGCACTGAACCAGACGACCGACGTGTTGTCGGCGAACCCGGACCTGAAGGGCATCTTCGGCGCGAACGAGCCGACCGCGGTCGGGATGGGCCGTGCGCTGAAGCAGTCGGGCAAGGTGGGCAAGGTGGTGGCGATCGGGTTCGACGGCAACGAGGACCTGCAGGGCTTCGTGCGCGACGGCACCGTGCAGGCGATCGCCGTGCAGGGCTCGTGGCAAATGGGGAACCAGGGCGTGCGCACGGCGCTCGACGTGATCGCGCGCAAGCCCGCGCCGAAGCTGATCGATACCGGCGTCGTGATGGTCGACAAGCAGAACCTCGATTCGCAGGCGTCGAAGAACGTCCTGTACTGACCGCCCATGCGTCCTTTCCGTACTACCTGTCACGCCTCATGAACGCAAACGATACGCGCACCTTGCCGCGCAGCGGGTTGACGGTATCCGCGCTCGGTCTCGGCTGCTCGCAGCTCGGCGGCCTTTATCGTCCGATGTCGGCGGCCGATGCCGCGTCGCTCGTCGACGCCGCGTGGGCGGCGGGCCTGCGCTATTTCGACACCGCGCCGTATTACGGTTACACGCTGTCCGAGCGGCGCGTGGGCGCGGGGCTTGCCCCGCGCGAGCGCGGCGCCTTCACGCTCAGCACGAAGGTCGGACGGCTGATGCGCGCCGACGCGAGCGTGCGGCCGGGCGACGACGGCTGGGCCGAGCCGCTGCCGTTCCGGCCCGTCTACGACTACAGCTACGACGGCATCATGCGTTCGCACGACGACAGCCGGCAACGGCTCGGGCTCGCGCGGATCGACATGCTGTACGTGCACGACATCGGCGCGATGACGCACGGCGAGCGCCATGCGCACTACTGGGATCAGTTGACCAGCGGGGGCGGGTTCCGCGCGCTTGAGGCGCTGCGGGCGGGCGGCGAGATCGGCGGGTTCGGTCTCGGCGTGAACGAATGGGAAGTCGCGGCCGATGCGCTGAACGAGGCGGCGCTCGACGCGGTGCTGCTGGCTGGCCGCTACACGCTGCTCGAACAGACGGCGCTCGAACCGCTGCTCGACACGTGCGCCCGCGAAGGGACGGGGATCGTGATCGGCGGCGTGTTCAATTCCGGCGTGCTCGCCGGCAACGGCAAGTTCAACTATTCGGATGCGCGTGCCGACGTGATCGACAGGGCGACGCGCCTCGACGCGCTGTGCCGGCGCTTCGACGTGCCGCTTCCCGCCGCCGCGTTGCAGTTTCCGTTCGGCCATCCGGCGGTCGTGTCGTGCGTGATCGGCGCGCGCAGCGTGGCCCAGCTGACGCAGAACATCGAATGGTTCGAGCGCGCCGCGCCGGCCGAACTGTGGGACGCGCTGCGCGATGAAGGTCTGATCGACGCGCACGCGCCGGTTCCGGGAGCGCACGCATGACTGTGCGCATCGACGCCCATCAGCACTACTGGCGCATCGGCGCGCGAGCCGGCAACTGGCCGCCGGCCGAGCTCGATGCGATCCATCGGGATTTCGGCCCCGCCGATCTGGCGCCGCTGCTCGACGCCGCGCGCATCGAGCGCACCGTGCTCGTGCAATCGTTGCCGAGCGAAGCCGACACGCGCTATCTGCTCGATCTCGCGGCCGACACCCCGACGGTCGGCGCCGTGGTCGGCTGGATCGACATGAAGGCCGACGACGCGCCGGCGCGGATCGCGGCATTTGCGCGCGCGCCGAAGGCGCGCGGCCTGCGGCCGATGCTTCAGGATCTGCCCGACGACGCGTGGATCGACGATCCGCGGCTGGATCGCGCGGTGGCCGCGATGCTTGAGCATGTGCTGAGTTTCGACGCGCTGGTGATGCCGCGCCACCTCGATGCGCTGCATGCGTTCGCGCGACGCCATCCGGATCTGCCGATCGTGATCGACCACGGCGCGAAGCCGTTCGTCGAGCGCGGCGAACTGCAGCCGTGGCTGTCGTCGATGCGCCGGCTGGCGAGCCTGCCGAACCTGCATTGCAAGCTGTCCGGCCTGTGGACGGAGGCCGGGCCGTCGGCCGGGCCGGACGCCGTGCGGGCGCGCACGCGGCCGTATGTTCGCGCGCTGGCGGAGCTGTTCGGGCCGACGCGATTGATGTGGGGCAGCGACTGGCCGGTGCTGCGGCTCGCGTCGGCGTGCGGCGGCTACGGCGAATGGCTGGCCGCGTGCGAGGACGATTGCGCGCGGTGGCTCGGCTCCGCGGCGCTGGCCGGCCTCTTCGGCGGCAACGCGCGCCGCTTCTACCGGATCGACACCGCACGCCACGACGAATGAACCCCGAACGAAAGGAACCGACATGCTCAGCGTGATTTGCGAATCCCCCGGCGTGCTGCGCGTGCAGCATCGCGAACTGCCCGTGCGCGGCAGCGGCGAAGTGCTGTTGCGCGTGCAACGTGTCGGCATCTGCGGCACCGACCTGCACATCTTCACCGGCAACCAGCCGTACCTCGAATATCCGCGCGTGATGGGCCACGAGCTTTCCGCGGTCGTCGTCGAGGCGGAACCCGAGTCGGGGCTCGGCGTTGGCGACGCGGTGTACGTGATGCCGTACCTGTCGTGCGGGCACTGCGTCGCATGCCGTCACGGCAACACGAACTGCTGCGTGAACATCAAGGTGCTCGGCGTGCATCGCGACGGCGCGCTGACCGAATACCTCAGCGTGCCCGCGCAGTTCGTTCACAAGGCCGACGGCATTTCGCTCGACCAGGCGGCGATGCTGGAATTTCTCGCGATCGGCGCGCATGCGGTGCGGCGCGCGGACATCCGGGCCGGCCAGCGAGCGCTGGTGGTCGGCGCCGGGCCGATCGGCATGGCGGCGATGATCTTCGCGAAGCTGCGCGGCGCCGACGTGACCTGCCTCGATACGCGGGCCGACCGCCTGGCGTTTTGCCGGCAGCATCTGGGGGTCGACGCGGCGGTGGAAGTCGGGCCCGACGATGCCGCACGCCTCGCGGCGCTGACCGACGGCGAGTATTTCGATGCGGTGTTCGATGCGACCGGCAACCTCGATGCGATGAACCGCGGTTTCGAATTCGTCGCGCACGGCGGCAAATACACGCTGATCTCGATCGTGCGCGGGCACGTCGCGTTCTCGGATCCGGAATTCCACAAGCGCGAAACCACGCTGCTCGCGAGCCGCAACGCCACGGCCGAGGATTTCGCGACGGTGCTCGATGCGATGCGTGCGGGGCGGATTCCGGACCGCGCGCTGAATACGCACCGGATGCGGCTCGAGGACGTGCCGGACGCGCTGCCGCGCCTGCTCGACGCGGGGCAGACCGTCGTGAAGGCGCTCGTCGAATGCTGAGCCGCGCCATGCAAGCTGCGGAGCGCACGTCATGACGCCGCCGATCCTGCAGTTCGGCACAAGCCGCTTCCTGCTCGCGCACGTCGACCTGTTCGTGTCGCAGGCACTCGACGAAGGCGGCGCGATGGGCGGCATCGGCATCGTGCAGTCGACCGGGAACCCGGCCAGCCGCGCGCGCATCGACGCGCTGCGCTCGGGCGCGCACTATCCGGTGCGCATACGCGGACGCGACGGCGGCCGGATCGTCGACGAGGTGGTCGAGTGCCGCGCCGTGCACCGCGCGTGGGATGCGGAGTCGGACTGGGCCGAAATCCGCCGCGCGGCGATCGAGTCCGTGCGGGCGATCGTGTCGAACACCGGCGACGCGGGTTATCGCGCCGACCCGCACGATTCGGCGGAGGTGCTGGCTCATCCCGACCGCGTGCCGCGCGGTTTTCCCGCGAAGCTGCTCGTGTTGCTGCATGTGCGCTGGCAGGTGCGGCCCGCCGACGGCGTCACCGTGCTGCCCTGCGAACTGGTCGCGGACAACGGCGACACGCTGCGCGGCAGCGTGCTCGCGCTCGCGCGTGAATGGCGGTTGCCCGACGCGTTCGTCGACTACCTGCAGCACCGCTGCATCTGGGTCAACTCGCTCGTCGACCGCATCGTGTCCGAGCCGATCCACCCGGTCGGCGCGGTCGCGGAGCCTTACGCGCTGTGGGCGATCGAGCGGCGTGCCGGCATGGCGTTGCCGTGCCGGCACGCGCGGATCGTCGTCACCGACGACCTGCGCAGCCACGAGCGCCTGAAACTGTTTTTCCTCAACCTCGGGCACAGCTGGCTGGCGGAGCAATGGCTCGTCACGGGGCGGCCCGAATCGGAAACGGTGCTCGACGCGATGAACGACGTGCGGCTGCGCGACGGCCTCGAGGCCGTATGGCGCGATGAGGTCGCGCCGGTATTCGCCGCGCTGGGCCAGCAAGAAACGGCCGAACGCTACCTCGACAGCGTGCGCGAACGTTTTCTCAATCCGTATCTCGCGCATCGCCTCGCCGATATCGCCGGCAATCATCGCGAGAAGGTGGCGCGGCGGATCGCGCCGCTGCTCGCGCTCGCGGATTCGCTGGCGCTGCTGGACCGGCAGCCGCGCCTGCGACGCATCGCGGCCCGCTGCGATCCGGCGCGCCGCGCCACCACAGGGAGCATCGCATCGTGAACCAGCCGGCAGTAGTGATCCTGCATCATGACGACAATGTCGCCGTCGCGCTCGACGCGCTGGCGCCGGACGTGCCGGTCGACGCGAACGGCACGACGCTGCGCGTCGCGGCCGCGGTGCCGGCCGGCCACAAGCTCGCCACGGCGCCGATCGCGCGCGGCGCGCGGATCGTCAAGTGCGGCCAGCCGATCGGCGTCGCGCTGCGCGACATCGCCGCGGGCGAGCACGTGCACGTGCACAACGTCGGGATGCCCGAGCGGCACGTGCTCGATCACGGCGCGGCCGGTGCGGCGCCCGACGCGCCGACCGACCTCGGCGACACCTTCGACGGGTTCGTGCGGCCCGACGGCCGTGTGGGTACCCGCAACTACATCGGCGTGATCGCGAGCGTCAACTGTTCGGCGAGCGTGTGCCACGCGATTGCCGATGCGTACCGGCACGAGGCGCTCGCGCCGTTCGGTCATGTCGACGGCGTCGTCGCGATCACCCATCAGAGCGGATGCGGGATGGCGGCGAACGGGGACGGGGTCGAGCTGCTGCGCCGTACGCTCGTGGGCTACGCGCGCAACCCGAATTTCGCCGGCGTGCTGTTGGTCGGTCTCGGTTGCGAGGTCAACCAGGTGCGCGTGCTGGCCGAGCGGCTCGACGCGGCCGCGCCGGGCACGGTCCGCACGCTGGTGATCCAGGACGAGGGCGGCGTGCGCGAAACGGTCGTGCGCGGTGTGTCGATCGTGCGCGAGCTGCTGGAAGCGGCCGACGGCGCGCGCCGCCGTGCGGTGCCGGCGGCGCGGTTGACGGTCGGCCTGCAATGCGGCGGATCCGACGGCTACTCGGGGATCACGGCGAACCCGGCGCTCGGCGCGGCCGTCGACCTGCTGGTGCGCAACGGCGGCACCGCGATCCTGTCCGAGACGCCCGAGATCTACGGCGCGGAGCACCTGCTGATCGCCCGCGCGGCATCGCGCGACATCGGCGAACGCCTGCTCGGCCGGTTGCGGTGGTGGGAGCGCTACGTGGCCGACGGCGGCGGCGAAATGAACAACAACCCGTCGCCCGGCAATATCGCCGGCGGCATCACGACCATTCTCGAGAAATCGCTCGGCGCGGTGTCGAAGGGCGGGCGCTCGACGCTTCGCGCCGTCTACGACTACGCGGAGCCGGTGCGGCAGCGCGGCCTCGTCTTCATGGATACGCCCGGCTACGACCCGGTGTCGGCGACCGGGCAGATCGCCGGCGGCGCGAATCTCGTCTGTTTCACCACGGGCCGCGGTTCGGTGTTCGGGTCGAAACCGGTGCCGACGGTCAAGATCGCGACGACGACCGGCCTGTACGAGCGGATGCGCGCCGACATGGACTTCGACAGCGGCGGGATCGTCACCGGTTCGTCGAGCGTCGACGACGCGGGCGCGCGGCTGTTCCGGCTGATGCTCGACGTCGCGTCCGGGCGCAGGACCTGCAGCGAGGAGAACGGTATCGGCGAACGCGAGTTCGTGCCGTGGCTGCGCGGCGCGATCATGTGACGCGCGGGGCGGCATGTGGCCGCCCGCGCGATCCGGCTTCGAAGGAGACCCCGCGATGACGACCCTGATGCGCAAGCCGGCGGCCGGCGACACCGGCCGCGATTTTCCGCTGTCGGACCTGGAGCAGCGACTGCTGGGCGAGGCGCTGCGGATGCTCGCCGAGACACGCGCCCGGGCGCTGGAGCTCTGTGCCGAGGTGAACCGGCGGCAAGGCGGCGCCGCGCCCGACGTCCACGACTTCAACCTGCCCGCGATCATCGATCTGCAACGGCGTTTCGGGACGCGGCCTCGTCCGTCGGGCGAGGCCGGCACCCCGGGCGACGGGCCGGTGCCCGGTCGCTTCGCGTAGCCGCCGCCGCTCGGCGGCGACGTCGCCCGGGTCGCCCGGGTCGCTGCGGCGCCGCTTACGCCGCCGACAGCGTGATCGACACGCCCGTCGCCGTGTAGACCGGCGTCGCCTTGAAGCCGTCGACGGTCACCGTCGCGAATTTCGCCGCGCCCGCTGCCGCGTCGATCAGCGCGATGGTGTCGCCGGCCTTCGGCTGATAGCCGTTCACGAACTTCACGTGCAGCGTGCCGCCCGCGACGGTGAACGCGCCGCCCACGCGCAGGCGTCCGCCGCCGTTGCCGTCGATGTCGAGTTCGAGCGTGGCGCCGTCGAGCTGTGTGTAGCGCGTGGCGATCGTGACGGGCGCGCCGGCCGCGATCCTGACGCCGCCGCCCGCGCCGACGTAGACGTCGCCGTTGCCGAACGCCGTCGCGGACGCGGCGGCGAGCGTGCCGCCGCCGACCTGCGTGCCGCCCGTGTAGCTGTTGTTGCCCGCCAGCGTCAGCACGCCGCTGCCTTGCAGCGTCAGCTTGCCCGAGCCGGCGATGTCATTGCGCCACAGGTCGGCGGCGTTGAGGCCGCCCTTCGACGCATCCATCGCGACGGTCACGTTGCCGTTGAATGCGCCGTAGCCGTCGGCGGCCGCGAACAGGTTCAGCCGGCCCCAGCCTTCCGCATCGTCCATCACCGGGTAGCCGGACGGCAGTTCGGTGGTTTTCAGCACGACGCGCCGCTGATCCGCGCCCAGGTACGGGAAACGCGTCTGCAGCAGGATCTCCGCCCCCTTCGGCACGACCGGCGGCGCGCCGGTCGCGTCGAGCGCGCCGAAGCCGTAGGTCATGCGGCGCGCGAAGGCCGTCTTGTTCGTCGTGTAATCGGCGAACCGGTCGGTCGCCGTCGTGCCCGAGCGCGCGAATGCCTGGAACGTCGCGTCGGTCGTGCCGGTGAGCTGCTGCAGCGTCTGGTGCGCCTGGCCGTAGGCGGCCTGCGCATCGTTCGCGTACACCGCGAGATTGGCCGCGCTGATCGCCAGCGCGAGCATGCGCCCGCCGATCACGTCGAGCGGCGAGTGCATGCCGGCGAGGATGCGGTTCTCGCCGAGTTCGAGGCCGCGGCCGACCATTTCCTGGAAGCGCTCCGGCACGAGCCACGCCATCGTCACGGCGTCGCGCATCGCTTCCGCCTGATGGCCGCTGATGAAACCGCCGTCGGTCGCGGGCGTCGTGCTTTCCGCGGGTACGAGCGTGGGGTCGACGACGACGCTCGTGCTCCAGCGGTACGGCCGCGCATATTTGTAGAAACGTTTCGAGGGTTCGGTCGACGCGTTGTTGCCCATTTCATTGAGCAGATCGACGACTTTCCCGAAGCTCGCGTTCGCGCTGCCGCCCACGCCCACGTTGTTGCCCGTGTCGTTGTACAGCACGCTCGTCGCGTCGGCCGGCACGCTGGTGATGCTGGTCGTCTGCTGGGCGGCGGTGCGCCAGGCCGACGTGAGCGGCCCCATGCCGTCGGTCACGCTGTAGCCCTTGCCGCGCCGGTCGTCGTAGTACGCGGCGTCGGCCTGCTGCGGCGTGCGTGCGGTCGTCGCGTTGACCACGTATTGTACGTTCGCCTGCAGCACCGCATCGTTCAGGATCGTGCCGCACGGTGTGCCGTTGCCGGGCAGCCCCGTGCAGGTCGACGGCGAGATGGCCGGAAACGCGCCGTTGGCCGGCGCGGTCACGCCCGCATCGACGAGCATCGTCGACGGCTGCCAGAGGTCCAGGAAGCGGCTGACCACGCGCACCGCGGCGTTCGTCGACAGCGTCGCGTAACGCGCGTCGCCGCGCTGGTTGGTCGCGATATTGTCGACGAATGCGGGCACGCTCGGAACCGGCGCGCTGTCGACGAAACCGGGATCGGCCGGCGGCGCCGGGATCGCGGCGTTCGTCGAGGGTGTGGCGACCACGTCGTCGCCGCCGCCGCACGCGGCCAGCACGACCGCGGTCGACAGGGCTGCGACGTGCAGCGGGAGACGGCTCGATGACACAAACATGCAAGACTCCATCCTGGGTGTGAAAGATGGCGCATTGTCGTGGCCGATCGTGACGCGATGGTTACGAATCGGCTGTGCGTCACGAGCGATGCATGGATCGAACCCGCCGACGGGTTTGTTTACTCCGATATCCTAAACGCGGTACGGATGGCGGATCGATCCGGCCGTCACGCCGCTTGTTCGTTCCGCGGCGACGGCGCGTGACGGACGCGGTTGCGTCCGTCACGCTTGGCGGCGTACAGCGCGAGATCCGCCTCGCGCGACCACGCGTCGACGGACGCCGGCCATCCGGCGCGGGCGGTCGCGCAGCCGATGCTCACCGTGAAGGCCGGCACCGGGTCGTCGAACCCGTCGAGGCGGTTGTGTTCCACTTCCCGGCGGATCGCCTCCGCCACCTTCGCGGCGCCGCGTTCATCGGTATCGGGCAGCACCGCGACGAATTCCTCGCCGCCGTAGCGCGCGGCGAAGTCGCCGCGCCGCTGCGTGTGCGCGCGGATGCAGGCGGCGAGGAACCGGAGCCCCGTGTCGCCTCGCGCGTGCCCGTGCCGGTCGTTGTACTGCTTGAAGTGGTCGGCATCGATGAACAGCAGCGACAGGCTGCCGTGGCCGTTTCGATGCAGCCGCTCCCACTGGTCGGCCAGCGCGAAGTCGAGCGCACGCCGGTTGTGCAGGCCGGTCAGCGGATCGGTGCGGCTGAGGCCGGTCAGCAGCGTCTGCTTGCGCAGGTTGTCCCGCAACGCGAAGGCGAGCAGCCAGACGACCGCGCAGAAAAGTGCGCACAGGAGCGACGCCGATATGCCGACCGACCATGACATGCGGATGAAGCCGTCCAGCACGTCGCCTTCGGCCGGCGCGACGACGGCGATTAGCGGTGTGCCGGGCACCCGCTGGAACGTATACAGGCGCAACGTTCCGTCGATGCGCGAATGCGCCGCATAGAAGCCCGAGTCCTGGTTCAGCATGCGATCGAAGGTGTTCGAACGGCGCAGGCGGACCATCTGGTGGTCGTTCAGCGACGGGTTGCGGGCCAGGATGGTGCCGTCCGCGCGCAGGACCGCGCTGATGCCGTGCGGCCCGACGTCCAGCCGGGACAGCAACTGATCGAAATAGGCGAGGTCGATCGCGACCACCGCGATCCCGTTGAACGTATGGTCCGGCTGTTCGATGCGCCGCGAGAGCGCGATCGATTCCTTGCCGCCGCGCGAGCGCGCGCGATAGGCCTCCGACACGTAAAGGCCGACATTCGGCGCGTCGCGATGGACCTTGAAATAATCGCGATCGCTGAAGTTCCAGTGGTGGGACGGCCCGCAGCACGCGTCGATCAACTGGCCGTCCCGGTCCGTCACGCCCATCCCCGTCACGTATTGCGCGGCCGAGCGCTGGAACAGCAGATCGTGCCGCAGCCCGGCGTCCATGTGCCGGACCGCCGGCTTGCCGAGGTCGGCGGCGAGCGCGACCAGTGCGTTGTTGGACGTTTCGACGGTCCGCGCGATCTCGCTCACCAACACGGCGGCGACGTTGCGCGAGGTTTCGTGCGCATGTTCGACCACTTCGCTTCTCGTGGCCCAGAGCGTGATCGCGCTGATGCTCAGCGCCGCAAGCGACATCAGCGTGCCCAGCGCGCCGACGACGAGGTAGTGTCGTCCCGCCCAGTCGGCGATTTTCTCGATGGAGGTGGATGCGGACATGCTGGCGCTCGCGGGGAAGGCCCGGCGCGATGAACCGGGCTGCGCTTAAATCCGGGTTAACGGCAGGTCCGCGGGGAAATCGAGGGTCGTGTGCAACGCAAATGGGCGGGGCGCGGCCGCAAACGTGTGCGGCCCCGGGCTCATATCGGAACGCGCGACCCGGCGGCGGGCGCGGCGAACGCGCGGGCAATGGCCGTGCCGGTCTTGCCCGGCCCGGCGGGGGCTTCGTTCATTGAACGCGCCGCCGGGCGCCGAACGGGCGGATCCGGGGCCCGCACGTTTCAGACCTGACCGATGCCGCCGTCGGCCATCAGGTCCGCACCCGTTACGTACGAACTTTCGTCGGATGCGAGGAAGAACGCCGCGCTCGCAATCTCGTCCGCGCGCGCGAGCCGGCCGAGCGGCACCATGCTCCGGTACATGCTGACCAGTTCGTCGCGTGTCGCCGTCTGCGCGTCGAGGATGGGCGTGTCGGTGACGCCGGGGCTCAACATGTTGACGCGGATGCCGCGATCCTTGAATTCCGCGGCCCAGGTGCGCGCATAGGAGCGCAGCGCCGCCTTGGTCGCTGCGTACGCGGTGTGCCCCGGAATGCCCATCACGTGCATGGCCGACGAAACCAGCACGATCGAGCCGCGGTTTTGCATCAGCGGCAGCAGCTTCTGCACGAGGAACACGGGGCCGCGGGCCATGAGATTGAAGGCCTTGTCGAAATGCTCGGGGGTGAGCGTGTCGATCGGGGCCTGCTCGGTGAAGCCCGCGTTCGAGACGACGATGTCGACGCGTCCGGTTTCGTCGCGCACGGCTGCCGCGACGCGGTCGAGGTCGGCGAGGCTGGCCGCGTCGGCCTGGAGCGCCGTGACGCCGTGTCCGAGCCGTTCGGCTGCCGCGTCGAGCTGGGCCTGCCGACGGCCGAAGATGAAGACATGCGCGCCTTCGGCGACGAAGCGCTGGGCAATCGCGAACCCGATACCGGTCGTTGCGCCGCTGACGACCGCAAATTTGCCTGCAAGCGTGGGCATGAGAACCTTCCGTCGATGTGTTTGACGGAATCATCGTAATTGCCGCTGCCGGAAATGATAATCGGCCGAGCCTGCATAAGCTCTATTCTTCGGGAGAATGGGTCGAACGGAGCAGCGCAATGGACCGGTTTCACGAATTGAACGCTTTCATCGCCGTCGTCGAGGCGGGCGGCTTTTCCGCCGCGGCCCGCCGGACCGGCGACTCGCAGTCGGGCATCAGCAAGGCCATCGGCACGCTGGAGAGCCGCCTCGGCGTGAGGCTGTTCAATCGCAGCACGCGCAGCGTGACGCTGACGGACGACGGGCAGCGATATTACGACCGGACCAAACCGCTGATCGAGGAGCTCGATGACGCCGACAGCGAACTGGCGAGCAGCACGCACGACGCATCCGGTTTGATCCGGATCGCGGTCTCCGCGACCTTCGGCCGCCTGCATGTGCTCCCACTGATTCCCGAGCTGCTGGCGTCGAACCCCGGCCTGCAGGTCGACCTCGTCCTTTCCGACTTCGTGCGGGACATGGTGGAGGATCGGATCGACCTGGCGATCCGGGTCGGCGCGGTTCACGATCCCGACGCGGTGGTCAGGCGGGTGGCCGGCACCCCGCTCGTGTGCGTCGGATCCCGTCGTTATTTCGAGCAACACGGCATCCCCAGGACGCCCGCCGAGCTCGTCGATCACAATTGCCTGCTGTACGGCGGCCTGACGGAAGCGGTCAACTGGCCGTTCACGGGCCCGCAAGGCAGGTTCAGCGTCGCCGTGCGCGGCAACCTGTCGTCCAACAGTGTCGAGACGATCCGGGCTGGCGTGCTGGCCGGCGTCGGAATCGGGTTGTTCGCCCGGATCTCGCTCGCCGATGAACTTCGCCACCCGGACGTGATGACGATACTCGACGAATACGTCAGCGAAGTCAGGGATATCAGCGTCGTCTGGCCGAAGCGCCGATTCGTTCCGGCGCGCGTGCGCCGCGCGACGGAGTTCTTCGCGACGGCGCTGCCGCGGCGCGTTTGAGCGAACGGATTCGAACGGCACGGTGCACGGTGCGGTGCCGCGCGACCGGTGCCCGCGCCACGCGCGGTCAAGCCGGCCCGGCCGCGTCCGCTTCGGCGTCGAACGAAGCGTCCGCGCCGCGCGCACGCTTGAGCGCCCCGGCCAGCTTCTCGATCGCGTGCAGGTCGAGCGTATCGAGATGCTCGCGCACGCGCTGCACGAAGGCCGCGTAACCGTGCTCGTCCGCAACCTGGCCGAGCCATGTCTCGATATCGGTGAGCCGCCCGTCACGGGCCAGCAGGATCAGTGCGTCGAGTGCATCGTCGGGCGGGCCATCCATCGCGGGCGCGACGCGCTCCGGCCCGGCCCCGTCACCCGGATGAAACCGCCGGACGAGTTCCGACACCGGCACGAGCGCGTGCCCGAGCGCCGGTGCGACGACCGGGAACGAGAACGCGGTGCCGACGCCCGGCTGGCTCGCGACGGCCAGCTCGCCGCCCATCGCGCCGACGATGCGCTGCGCGATGAACAGGCCGAGCCCGGTTCCGCCGTTCACGGCTTGCACCTGCTGGTACGCGCGGAAGATGTCGCGGGTGCCGCTGATGTCGATGCCGATGCCCGTATCGGCGACCTCGAACAGCAGGCGCCACGCATTACCTTCGCGCGCCGCGTGCACCGACAGCGTGACCGTCCCGTCCCGCGTGAACTTCGACGCGTTCGACAGCAGGTTGAGCAGCACCTGCTGCAGCCGCATCCCGTCGATCGACACCATGCGCGGCAGCGGCGTGGCCGGCCGGTAGACGAACCGGTTGTCCTGCTGCGCGCACAGCGCGAGCGCATAGTGGCCGATGTCGTCGAGCAGGCCGGGCAGGTCGGTCGCGTCCGGCGCCACACCGAGCGGCTGCAGTTCGGCCTTCGTGAACGCGAGCAGTTCGTCGATCAGCGTGAGCTGGTAGCGGATGCTGCGGTCGATCGACCGGATCAGCCGCGCCTGGCTGCGCGTCGCGCTCTGCAGCAGCAGCTTCGCATAACCGTTGATCGTCGACAGCGGCGCGCGCAGGTCGTGGCTCACATAACCGAGCGTCTCGATCTTCTGCTGCATGTGGGTCGTCACCTGCTGCAACGCGTCGTTGAGCGCGACCGTGCGTCTCGCGACTTCGTCGCGCAGGCGATCCTGTTCGGTGAGCTGCCAATGTTCGAGCCGCTTCCTGGCCTCGGTGCGCTGGCGGCCCACGTGGTGGATCCACGCGGCCAGCACCAGCAGGTGCGTGGCGAGCCCGACGATCGCGATGACGGGGTTCGGATAGATATCGGACTTGAGCCAGGACAGCAGCGGCGGCAGCGCGTCCATGCCGTCGAGCACGCGGATCAGCATGTTGAAGGTGGCGAACACGATGGCGATCAGCATCACGCGGCCGGTCGGCGTCCGGCGGATCGCGAGCATCAGCGCGAGGCTGATGTTGACGATCCCGAGCACCGCGTTCAGCCGCAGGCAGAACCACGTGAAGGTCAGCAGGTCGCCGCCTGCGGCGCCTGCCATGCCGATGCATTCGAGCGCGAGGAACGCCATGTAGACGGCGCGCAAGGGCAGCCTGGCCTGTTCGCGCCGGGCGACCGTCAGGATGAAGACGATGAAGCAGGCGATCGCCGCGTACACGGCGATCACCTCGCCGCGCGCCGACCACTCGCGCAGTGCGGGCGGCAACGCCATGGCCACGTAACCGCGGTAAGCGGCCTCGAACAGCGTCGTGCCCAGCGCCATCGCGGCCAGTACGTGGAACACGCCGCTGCGCGAAAAGAACCCGATCAGCAGCGCGCACCACAGGAGCGCGAGCAGACCGCCGAAGAAACCGAAGTCCCACATCGTCGCGCGCCGTTCCTGCGCATCCCATGCCGCGCGGGTGAACGCGGCCGGCGCGAGCCGCATTTCCTTGCGCGACGTGACGCGGATCAGCACGGGGAGGCTTGCGCCGGCGGGCAGCGTGACGTCGAGTACCGGGTAGCGCGACGGCTGACGGGCCGCGTCGCTGCCGGCGTCGGCAGCCGGGAAGCGGCTGACGAGCGTCCAGATGCCGTCCTGGCCGACATGGAAGTCGGCGTGGTCGATGCGCGCGTCGCGAATCACCAGCACCAGCGGACGCGCGACGCTGCCGCGGTTGGTCAGCGTCGCCCGGACCCACCATGCCGACCGCGAGAACTCGACGTTGAACGTCGACGTGCTTGCCGCAGGCACGCGTCGAGCGGGCCCGGCGAGCCGCGCGGCGACCTGTTCGGCCGTCATCGTCGTGCTCGCGTCCTCGAACACCGATACGCCGTCCAGTTGCGCGGGGTTCGGCGTCGATGCCGCGCGGGCCGTCGCGCAGGTGACGGCCAGTGCGATCACAAGCAGCAGCACCGCGCGCCATCCGGCTGCCCACGCCGCGTGTCGCCTACGCATCGCCGTGGCGCCCCCCCTGTGCGGCCGGCGTGTCGCCGGTGTGGCGCTGGCGCCGCCAGTCGGACGGCGTGATACCGAAACGTTCGCGGAACGCCGTCGCGAAATTGCCGGGCGTGGAAAAGCCGATTTCCTCGGCGATGTCGCCGATGCCCATCGATGTATCCGATAGGAAGTGCATCGCGGCGCGCAGGCGCGTGTCGCGCAGGTACTCGAATACGGTCTGGCCGAGCTGGTCGCGGAACACGCGGGACAAGCGCTTTTCGTGCGTACCGACCTGCTTCGCGAGATCGTCGAGCGCCGGCGGATGCCGCAGGTCACGCAGCAGCACGTCGGTCGCCGCGCGTACGAGCGCGGCGTCGGGGTGGTCGGGTAGCTCGGGCAAGTGCGCGAACGGCTGGCTGCGCCGCGCGCGTTTCAGGTGATTGCGGATCCGCGCGATGACTTCCGCCGGCTCGAACGGCTTGACGATGTAGTCGATCGCGCCGGTTTCGAGCCCGGCGATCCGATCCTCGAGCTCGCCGGCCGCCGTCAGGATGATCACCGGGATCGCTTGCGTCGACGGCGTCGATGCCAGCAGCCGCGACGCGGCGAAGCCGTCCATGCGCGGCATGCGGACGTCCATCAGGATCAGGTCGGGCGCGATGGCCTGCGCACGGTGATAGGCCTGCAGCCCGTCGAACGCCACGCTGATCCGGCACCGCGCCGCGCGCAGGATTTCGGTCAGGAGCCGCAGGTCGTTCGGGCGGTCGTCGACGACAAGAATATGCGCGCCCGCGAGATCCGGCGTGGTACGAGGCGGCGCCGAACTGGGCAAGCGGGATGGCATGGTGGCGGACGCGAGGGAAGGGTGGTCGGTCGGATTGAAAGCATCGCAGTGGGTGCGATTGTTGCGAAAAATTATATGTCGACAACAATACCGATTGTGAGGATTCCGTGCGGACTGTGTGGGCTTATCCGCCGGGACACTGAACGGTTTCGGCAGCGTTACTAGACCGGAAGAAATGGAGTGGAAAAACATGCCGAGCCGTCTTTTTTATTTCGGTCTTTATTTCCGATTTTTATGGATTATGTGATCGAATTGGCCCGCGGAATAAATTAGGGTGAATTGTGTCGAGAGGTGATGTCTTTCGATTTGAAACAGGCGCGTCGAATCGGCGCTCGTCAGGTTGATTTTTTGGGTTGGCCGGTCAGGATTTGTTTTGATGAAAAACCGATTTCGAGTGGAAATGTATGAATGTAAATATCATCCGCTCTGGAAAAGGATTTTTCCGCTCGGGAAAAGGTTTGTTTGAACGGATGCCTGCACACTAGCTCCGGCGCGGCTGGAATCGGTTCTTCGAGGGGAACGGATGTTCGTGGATTCCTTGCCGCTGCCACGTTCGGATGTTGCGATATTCAATGTGACATCGAATGATGGCAATTCTCAGAATTTGAGAGTGCGATGATGAACAAGAAAATTGGCACGAGGGTAATACAAATTTCATAATTTTCCGAATGTGTTCGTATACAAGAAAAGTGGAATAATTGTGAGATTGGTTCGGGTGTGACGCATCGACAAGAAAAATCGTCAAGAAAATTCGATCGACTCAATCGATGCGGGGGCCGTTCTGCAAGTCGGGCGATTTTTCCGGAAATCCGGAAAGCGCTCGACTGCCGGCGGAGAGGGTGAGCGGCTGCGCATGGTCCGCCCGACGGTCTGATCCGTCGTGGCGCGATCGCGCGGCGCGTTCTCGAATCAGGCGGGCACGAAAAACATGAATACGACAGGCATGACAGGTCAACGCACCGGTTCGAACGGACCGGATGCGCATGCTTCATACCCGGGGACCACACGGCGTCATCCTCCTCCTGAATGAATCGTGACGAAAGCCGCCCCGGGTTCGGAGCCGGCTTTCGTTCATCCGGCGTCTGAACGGCGCCTTCCCATGAAATTCAAGGTCGCCGCCGGCTCGGCGCGACGGCGCGCGCACGCGAATCCGCGATGCGCGGGGCAGCGTGCCGCCGTCTTCGCGTGCCATCGGCTTCCATGATCCGATAACCGGCGAGTGCCGCCGCGCAGCGTGCCGACGCGCGCGTGCGGCGTGCCGTCGCGCGATCGCCGTGGCGATCGCGATTGCCGAGCAGCGTTGTTCGATCGTTTAGTTAGCTATCCAAAGTGAATCGCGAAGCGTCGCGACACGGGCGAGGAGGCGGGCCGATGCATCATCGCTTGCCGTCGCGCTCGCTGCTGCGTCATCCAGCACATGAGAACCGAGGGAACACAAGATGAACAAGTCGTTCAAGTCGATCTGGAACGAAGCACTGGGGGCCTGGGTCGCGGCGTCCGAGCTTGACCGTGCGCGCGGCAAGCGGGTTGCGTCGTCGGCAGCCAGGTCCGGGCATGCCGCGAGCGAGGGCGCCGCGAGCCGCGCGGGCCGGTCTTCGATGCCGTCGCCGCGGCGATTGGCCGTGCTGATGGCGTCAACTTATCTTGCGTTGTTCCATGCGGGCGCGCACGCGCAGTATGCGCAGGATGGCGGCTCCGCGACCGGCGGCGTGAGCTCGATCTCGATCGGCGTCGGGTCGAGTGCCGCGCAGCAGAATTCCACCGCGCTGGGCAACTTGTCGACGGCGCAGGGCGTGTCGGCCACCGCGCTGGGGCCGGGCGCGCATGCGATGGCGGACGGTTCGACGGCCGTCGGCATCAATTCGCAGGCGACCGGTGTCAATAGCGCGGCGTTCGGTGTGCAGGCGATCGGGTCGGGCGCGTTTTCGGTTGCCGTCGGTAATGCAGCGCAGGCGACGCAGTCCGGTACGGTGGCGATCGGCAGTGGCGCGACCGCGAGCGGCACGTCCGCCATCGGGCTCGGGAACAATGCGACGGCCTCCGGTCAGAGTGCGGCTGCGCTCGGACTCGGCGCCGTTTCGTCGGGTATCGGCAGCGTCGCGCTTGGTTTTTCCGCGCAGGCGACCAATCAGGGCGCGGTTGCGCTCGGCAACCAGTCGACGAGTTCCGGCGCTGCCGGTGTCGCGGTGGGCAGCGGTGCGCTGACGACCGGCAATTCGTCGATCGCGATGGGTGTCAACAGCGGCGCGAAGGGTGCAACGTCGATCGCGATCGGCTGGGGCGGCACGGCCGGCGTACCGGGCTCGGGCACGCAGTCGCTCGGCACCAGTTCGATCGCGCTCGGCTCCGCCACGACTGCGGGCGCCGATCAGGCAATGGCACTCGGCCTGAGCGCCAATGCGTCGGGCGTCAGCTCGATCGCGGCCGGCGTGCAGTCGACCGCGACGCAGCAGTTCGCCGTCGCGCTCGGCAATCTCGCGCGCGGCAGCGGCATTTCGGCGACCGCACTCGGGTCCGGCGCGACGGCGTCGGCCACGAATGCGACGGCGGTCGGTATCAATAGCGTCGCGGCGGCGAGTTCGACCGTGGCGATCGGCGATTCCAACTCGGTCGCCGCGGCGGCCGGTGCCGGTTCGGTCGCCGGCGGCTACGGCTCGAAGGTGCTGGGCGGTACCGGCGCAGTCGCGCTCGGCTTCGGCCAGACCGTGAGCGGCAACGGCGCGGTAGCGATCGGCGATCCGAGCACCGCGATCGGCACGGGCGCGGTCACGCTGGGGGCGAACAACACCGCGAACGGCGACGGGGCGGTGGCGATCGGCAATACCAACAACGCGCAGGGCACTGGTTCCCTCGCGCTCGGCAATACGTCGACGGCAGCAGCAGCGGGGGCGGTCGCGTTCGGCGCCTCGGCCGTGGCGAACAATGCGAACGATGTCGCGCTCGGCTCGGGCTCGACGACGGCCGCGCCGAATCCGACGGCCAGCGCGGTGATCGGCGGTGTCACGTACAACTTCAACGGTACGTCGCCGACCAGCGTCGTCAGCGTCGGCGCGGCGGGTACCGAGCGCCAGATCACCAACGTCGCGGCCGGACGGATCAGTTCGTCGAGCACGGACGCGATCAACGGCTCGCAACTGGCTGCGACGAACCTGGCGGTCGATTCGCTGTCGACGTCGACGGCATCGAGCATCACGTCGTTGTCGACCTCGACGTCCACCGGGTTGTCGTCGGCAACCAGCGCGATTTCGTCGCTGTCCACGTCGACGTCGACGGGCATCACGTCGCTCTCGACGGGCCTGAGTTCGACCAACAGCACGGTGACGTCGCTGTCGACGTCGACCTCCACCGGGTTGTCGTCGGCGAATAGCGCGATCACGTCGTTGTCGACTTCGACGTCGACCGGCATCACGTCGCTGTCGACGGGCCTGAGTTCGACCAACAGCACGGTGACGTCGCTGTCGACGTCGACGTCTACCGGGTTGTCTTCGGCAAACAGCGCGATCACGTCGTTGTCCACCTCGACGTCGACGGGCATCACGTCACTGTCGACGGGCCTGAGTTCGACCAACAGCACGGTGACGTCACTGTCGACCTCGACGTCGACGGGCATCAGCTCGCTGTCTACCGGCCTGAGTTCGACCAACAGTTCGGTGACGTCGCTGTCCACCGGATTGAGCTCGACCAACAGCGCGGTCACGTCGCTGTCGACGTCGACCTCGACGGTCGTCGGTTCGCTGTCCACCGGCCTGAGTTCGACCAACAGCACGGTCACATCGCTGTCGACATCGACGTCAACGGGCATCACGTCGCTGTCCACCGGCCTGTCGAGCACGAACAGCACGGTCACGTCGCTGTCGACCTCCACGTCGACGGTCGTCGGTTCGTTGTCCACCGGCGTCGCGTCGCTGTCCACCGGCCTGAGCACGACGAACAGCAGCGTGACGTCGCTGTCGACGGCCACGTCGTCGAGTATCGGCTCGCTGTCCACCGGCCTCAGTTCGACGACCAGCTCGATCTCGTCGCTGTCGACGTCGACGTCGACGACCGTCGGCTCGCTGTCCACCGGCCTGTCGAGCACGAACAGCAACCTGACGTCGCTGTCCACCGCGACGTCGACGGGCATCGGCTCGCTGTCGACGGGCCTCAGCTCGATCGCGTCGAACAACACCAACCTCGGCAACAGCACGGCGGGCGCGATCGGCGGCGGCGCGACCTATGACCCGACGACCGGCACGATCTCCGCGCCGTCGTACGTGACGTACAACAGCGACGGCACGACGACGGTCAACAACAACGTCGGTTCCGCGGTCGACAACATCAACGCGCACGGCATCAAGTACTTCCACGCGAACTCGACCGCGCCGGACAGCCAGGCGCTCGGACTCGACAGTGTCGCGATCGGCCCGAACGCCGTGTCGAAGGTCGACGGCAGCATCGCGCTCGGCGCCGGCTCGGTGGCCGACCGCGCGACGGTGCCGGCATCCGGCACGATTCGCAACGGCAGCGCGTCGATTCCGTTCAACACGACCGACCAGACGCTGCTGGGCGCGGTATCGGTCGGCGACGCGACGAGCAAGACGTACCGCCAGATCACCAACGTCGCGGACGGCACCGGCCAGCAGGATGCGGTCACCGTGCGACAACTGGCGGGCGCGCTGCAATCGTTCGCCGTCACCACCACGAAGTACTTCCACGCGAACTCGACGGCCGTGGATTCGCTTGCGGTCGGCGCGGAATCGGTCGCGGTCGGCCCGACGACGGTCGTCAACGGCGACAACGGCGTGGGCATCGGCAACGGTGCGATCGTCGATGCCACCGCGCCGGGCGGCGTCGCGATCGGGCAGGCGGCGAGCGTCGCGCAGGCCGATGCGATCGCGCTCGGCAGCGGGGCGACGGCCACCGGCGCGCAGTCCGTCGCGCAGGGCGCGAACGCGGTCGCGGCGAGCGTGGGCAGCGTCGCGCTCGGGTCGGGCGCGCACGCCACGGCGACCGATGCGCTCGCGTTCGGCGCCGGCGCGTCGGCGACCTATGCGAACAGCGTCGCGCTCGGAGCGGGTTCGCTGACCACGGTCGGCGCGCAGACGAACTACATCGCGTACGGCCTGAGCAGCCCGCAGTCGTCGGCCGGCGAGGTCAACATCGGCAACCGGCAGATCACCGGCCTCGCGGCCGGCAAGAACGGCACCGATGCGGTGAACGTGTCGCAGCTCGACTCGGTCGCCAACCAGCTGACGACGCTGATCAACCAGCGCACGTCGAACCTCGGCGGCTCGTACACGACGAATCCGAGCGGCACGAACGTGCCGCCGGGCTCGACCGGGTCGAACTCGTCGGCGGGCGGCTCGGGCGCGGTCGCATCGGGCTCGAACAGCACGGCGGTCGGCAACGGGGCGCTCGCATCGGGCAACGGCTCGACCGCGATCGGCGTCGGGTCGACCGCGTCCGGCAGCAATTCGGCCGCGATCGGCACGGGCAGCAACGACGGCGGCCGCTCGAACGTCGTGGCGGTCGGCTCCGCGGATTCGGCGCGCCAGGTCGTCAACGTCGCGGCCGGCACGCAGGGCACCGACGCGGTCAACGTGAACCAGCTGAACGCGAGCGTCGGCAACACGCTGTCGCAGGCGAACAGCTACACGGACGGTCAGGTCGCGAGCTTGCGCAACAGCCTCGACAGCTACCGCCGCGATGCGGACGGCGGCACGGCGACGGCGATGGCCGTCGCCGGCCTGCCGCAGCCGTCCGGCCCCGGCAAGAGCATGGTCGCACTGGCCGGCAGCGTGTATCGCGGCCAGTCGGGGCAGGCGCTGGGCATCTCGACGATTTCGGAGAACAACCACTGGATCTACAAGGCGGCCGTCTCGACCAACACGCGTGGCACGTATGGCGCGGTGGTCGGTGCCGGGTATCAGTGGTGAGCCGCGGCGCGCGCCGTTTCCCTTCCATTCAGACAATGGCAAACATGAACGCAAATCTTGCAAAGTTCGCGGCCGCCGCACTGGTTGCCGCCGCCGGCCTGACCGGATGCGCCACGCAGCAGGGCGATCCGCCGTTCCCGTCGCCCGATACGGCCACGCTGCCCGAAGGCACGTATCCGAATCTCGCGAACCTGGCGCAGGTGCAGCCGGGCGTGACGAAGAACCAGCTGTACGAACTGCTCGGCCCGCCGCATTTCCACGAGTGGATCTTCCACGTGCGGACGTGGAACTACCTGTTCCAGTTCCGCGACGCGGGGAAGGTCGCGACCTGCCAGTATCAGGTGCAGTTCGATTCGGATAGCCGCGTCGCGAAGACGCGGTGGGACAAGCCGGAGTGCGAGGCCTTCGGCGGGAAGGGGGCGGCGGGCAACGCAGGCTGACGCGGCACGGCCGGTTCTCGGGCCGGGCGGCGGGCGTCGATGGCGCAGGGTCCATCGGCGCCCGCCACCGGGCGTCGGGTCAGTGCCTGAGCACGCACACGGCCACGATTTCGTACCCGGGGTCGGCATGCACGTGCGCCGCCTTTTCCGCTTCCTCATACGAACGAAACGACGTGGCATCTTCAACCGCCGGTGCCATGCCGATATCGCCATCCTCGGCGGTGCAGAGGAACTGCTCGCCGGTCTTCACGACGTAGACGGACAACATGACGCCCTCCATCGTTTGCAGGGGGAATTCCAGTCTAGCAGGCCGGAAAAGGGGCGCGGGCGGTTCGTGGCGGCCTGTTCGCGAGGCCGCGGCCGGCGGGTTTGCCGCGTGCCGCATCGGCCCGGCGCGCGACACGGGCCCAAAGGCGTGCACAATACGCGGATGCAGACCGCCGACCTCGCACACCTCGTCACCGTCACCATGCCCTTTGGCAAGTACAAGGGCCGGCTCATCGCCGACCTGCCCGGACCTTATCTCAACTGGCTGGCCCGTGAAGGCTTCCCGCGCGGCGAAATCGGCCGGCAGCTGGCGCTGATGCACGAAATCGATCACAACGGCCTGAGGGACGTGCTGGAACCGTTGCGCACGCGTTCGTCGTGAGCGACGCCGCTTTCGCCAGGGCGCTTGCCGGCCGTTCCCCGGCCGCCTGCCCATGACGCCCGCAGGGTCGTCATGGAAAACTGTATGAATATACAGTATAGTACCCGTCGAACTCGAGCCGCACAGGTGCAACCCTTGCGGCGCGTGCGCCGCGCCTGCGGATATCCGCCGCAGCGTTCCGGCACCGTGAATTCCGGCTAACTCATTCAGACGGGCAGGCAAATTGTCATCCAGCAATCTGATCCGCATTCGCGGAGCACGTCAGCACAACCTCAAGAACCTCGATCTCGACCTGCGCACCGGCGAAATGACGGTCGTCACGGGCCCGTCGGGCTCCGGCAAGTCGAGTCTCGTGTTCGACACGCTGTATGCGGAAGGGCAGCGGCGCTACGTCGAAACCTTCAGCGCGTACGCACGCCAGTTCCTCGACCGGATGGACCGCCCGCAGGTCGAGCGCGTCGACGGCGTGCCGCCCGCGATCGCGATCGACCAGACCAACCCGGTCCGCAGTTCGCGTTCGACCGTCGGCACGATGACCGAGCTGAACGATCACCTGAAGCTGCTGTACGCGCGCGCGGCCGAGCTGTTCGACCGCCAGACCGCGCGGCAGGTGCGGCACGACACGCCGGAAACGATCTACGCGGATCTCGTCGCTCGCACGCGGGCGGACGATCCGCGCGTCGTCGTCACGTTCCCGGTCGAATTGCCGGAAGCGGTGTCCGACGAGGAAATCGCGCAGTGGCTGTCCGCGAGCGGCTATACGCGCGTGCAGGCGCAGCGCGAAGTCGCGTCGCCCACCGGGCCGCGCAAGGTGCTCGACGTGGTGGCCGACCGCTTCCGCGTGCAGCAGGCCGACAAGGTGCGCGTGGTCGAGGCGATCGAGGCGTCGCTGAAGCGCGGCGGCGGCCGCGTGAACGTATACGTGCTGGCCCCCGAGGCCGAACATGCGGTCGCCGAGCCGCAGGTGTGGCGCTTCTCCACCGGGCTGCACGATCCCGACAGCGACCTGCGCTACGCGGAACCGCAGGCGGCGCTGTTCTCGTTCAACTCGGCGTACGGCGCGTGCGAAACCTGCCGCGGCTTCGGCCGCGTGATCGGCGTCGATCTCGGCCTCGTGATTCCGGACGCGCGCAAGACGCTGCGCGGCGGCGCGATCAAGCCGATGCAGACCCCCGCATGGAAAGAGTGCCAGGACGACCTGATGCGCTACGCGGCGAAGGCCGGCATCCGCCGCGACGTGGCGTGGTCCGAGCTGACCGACGCCGAACGCGACTGGGTCGTCAACGGTTCGCCGGACTGGAACGGCAAGTGGCAGAGCCAGTGGTACGGCGTGAAGCGCTTCTTCGGCTATCTCGAATCGAAAGCGTACAAGATGCACATCCGCGTGCTGCTGTCGAAATACCGCAGCTACACGCCGTGCGACGTGTGCGGCGGCGCGCGCCTGAAGACGGAATCGCTGCAATGGCGGCTCGGCTCGAAAGAGAATGCCGACGGCGTGCTCGCGCCGGCCGAGCGCTTCATGCCGCGCGGCGTCGACTGGAGCCGCGCGCAGCTCGAGGCGCTGCCGGGCCTGACCGTGCACGACCTGATGCTGCTGCCGATCGAGCGCATCCGGCGCTTTTTCGACGGCATCAGCCTGCCGAGCGCGCTGCTCGACGATGCGCTGAAGCTGCTGCTCGCCGAGGTGCGCACGCGCCTGAAATACCTGTGCGACGTGGGGCTCGGCTACCTGACGCTCGACCGGCAGAGCCGCACGCTGTCGGGCGGCGAGGTGCAGCGGATCAACCTGACGACGGCGCTGGGCACGTCGCTGACCAAAACCCTGTTCGTCCTCGACGAACCGAGCATCGGGCTGCATCCGCGCGATCTGACACGGATCGTCGAGGCGATGCAGCGGCTGCGCGACGCGGGCAATACGCTGGTCGTCGTCGAGCACGATCCGTCGGTGATGCTCGCGGCCGACCGGCTGATCGACATGGGGCCGGGTCCGGGCGAGCGCGGCGGCACGATCGTCTACGACGGCACGCCGGCCGACATCCGTTCCGCGCCCACGCTGACCGGCGAGTATCTCGGCGGCCGCAAGCAGGTCGCGCACGCGTCGAACTGGGCGCGCCGGGCGGTCGACGCGCATACGCCGCGCATCGTGCTCGAAGGCGCGAGCGAACACAACCTGCGCGACGTGACGGTCGAGATTCCGCTGCAGCGGCTCGTCTGCGTGACGGGCGTGTCCGGTTCCGGCAAATCGACGCTGCTGCAGGACGTGCTGTATCCGGCGATGGCGCGGCACCACGGCAAGGCGACCGAGTCGCCGGGCGCGTACCGCAGCCTCACGGGCGCGGACCAGGTCGGCGACGTCGTGTTCGTCGACCAGTCGCCGATCGGCAAGACCACGCGCTCGAACCCGGCGAGCTACGTCGGCGCGTTCGACGAGATCCGCAAGCTGTTCGCGAAGGCGCCGCTCGCGCTGCAGCGCGGCTACGGCGCCGGCACGTTCAGCTTCAACTCGGGCGACGGTCGTTGCCCGACCTGCGGCGGCTCGGGCTTCGAGCACATCGAGATGCAGTTCCTGAGCGACGTGTACCTGCGCTGCCCGGACTGCGACGGCAGCCGCTACCGCGCCGAGATCCTCGAGGTGCGCATCGAGCGCGGCGGCCGTGCGCTGAACATCGCCGACGTGCTCGACCTGACCGTCAGCGAGGCGGCCGCGTTCTTCGCGACCGACGCCGAGGTGCTGCGCGTGCTGCAGCCGATCGTCGACGTCGGCCTCGAATACGTGAAGCTCGGCCAGCCGGTGCCGACGCTGTCGGGCGGCGAGGCGCAGCGCCTGAAGCTCGCCGGCTTCCTCGCCGAATCCGCGGCGGCGGCCAACGGGCGCCGGGTCGCGACGGAAGAGGCGCGCATCGCGCGCGCGAAGCTGTTCATGTTCGACGAGCCGACCACCGGGCTGCACTTCGACGACATCGCGAAGCTGATGCAGGCGTTCGGCAAGCTGCTCGCGGCCGGCCATTCGCTGATCGTGATCGAGCACAACCTCGACGTGATCCGCGCGGCGGACTGGCTGATCGATCTCGGCCCGGAAGGCGGCGACGGCGGCGGCCTCGTGCTGTGCGCGGGCACGCCCGACGACGTGAAGGCCTGCGCCGAATCGCACACGGGCGTGGCGCTGCTGCAGTACGACCGCGCGATGGACGCCGAGGCGGCGCTCGCCGACGAAGGCGTGCCGCTGCAGGCCGTGCTGAACGCCGCGCGCGAGCGCCGTGCGATCGAGGGCGAGGACGTCGTGCGGATCGTCAACGCGCGCGAGCACAACCTGAAGGCGCTCGACGTCGACATTCCGCACGGCAAGTTCAACGTGATCACCGGCGTATCGGGCTCCGGCAAGTCGACGCTCGCGTTCGACATCCTGTTCCACGAAGGCCAGCGCCGCTACCTCGAATCGCTGAACGCGTATGCACGCTCGATCGTGCAGCCGGCCGGGCGGCCCGAAGTCGACGCGGTGTACGGCATTCCGCCGACCGTCGCGATCGAGCAGCGGCTGTCGCGCGGCGGGCGCAAGAGCACGGTCGCGACCACGTCCGAAGTGTGGCACTTCCTGCGGCTGCTGTACGTGAAGCTCGGCCTGCAGCATTGCATCCACGACGGCACGCCGGTCACGTCGCAATCCGTCGAATCGATCGCCGCGCAGCTGCTGCGCGATCATCGCGGCGAGCACGTCGGATTGCTCGCGCCGCTCGTCGTGAACCGCAAGGGGGTGTACACCGATCTCGCGAAGTGGGCGAAGGCGCGCGGCAGCACGCATCTGCGTGTCGACGGCGAGTTCGTGCCGGTCGATCCGTGGCCGAAGCTCGACCGCTTCCGCGAGCACACGATCGAATTGCCGGTCGCCGATCTCGTCGTGTCGCCGGACAACGAAGCCGAATTGCGTCGCAGGCTCGACGAGACGCTCGAGCTCGGCAAGGGCGTGATGCACCTGCTCGCGCCGCTCGACGGGCTGCACGACGCGATGCGGAACAACCATTCGACCGCGCGCGTCGGCACGGTCAAGGTGCTGTCGGTCAAGCGTGCGTGCCCGGTATGCGGCACGAGCTATCCGGAGCTGGACCCGCGAATGTTCTCGTACAACAGCAAGCACGGCTGGTGCACGACCTGCGTCGGCACCGGCGTCACGCTTACGCGCGAACAACGCGCCGCGTACGACGACACGGTACTCGCCGAGGACGGCCGCGGCCGCGAGCAGACGCTGCCGTCGGACGAGCAGGAACCGGAAGGCGTCGGCAACGAGCCGTGCCCGGACTGCGGCGGGACGCGGCTGAACCCGACCGCTCGCGCGGTCACGTTCGACGCGCATCCGATCGTCGAGGTCGCGCAGTGGACGGTGTCGGACACGCGCCGCTGGATCGACGCGCTCGAACTCACCGGGCGCGACGCGCAGATCGCGCGCGACATCGTCAGCGAGATCGGCAGCCGCCTCGCATTCCTCGAGGAAGTCGGGCTCGGTTACCTGAGCCTCGACCGTGCGGCGCCGAGCCTGTCGGGCGGCGAAGCGCAGCGCATCCGGCTCGCCGCGCAGCTCGGCAGCAACCTGCAGGGCGTGTGCTACGTGCTCGACGAGCCGACGATCGGCCTGCATCCGCGCGACAACCAGATCCTGCTCGACGCGCTGCGCAAGCTCGGCGACAAGGGCAATACGCTCGTCGTCGTCGAACACGACGAGGACACGATCCGTCGCGCCGATCACATCATCGACATCGGCCCCGGCGCCGGCAAGCGCGGCGGTGCGCTGGTCGCGCAGGGCGCGGTCGCCGATCTCGCCGCGCAGGCCGACTCGGTCACGGGTCGGCTGCTCGCGCGGCCGATGACGCATCCGCTGCAGCCGCGCCGTAGCGTGAGCCTGCCGGGCAAGAAGGGCGGCGCGGCCGTGCCGGAAGCGTGGTTGACCGTGCATGGCGCACGGCTGCACAACCTGCGCGACGTCACGGTCGGCATTCCGCTCGCGCGGCTCGTCGCGGTGACGGGTGTCAGCGGCTCGGGCAAGTCGACGCTCGCGCGCGACGTGCTGATGACGAACCTGCTCGACGCGGTCGGCCGCTCGGTGCTGTCGTCGCCCGCCACACGGCGCGCACGCAAGGCCGCGCAGCAGGACGCGCCGGCGGCCAACCGCCGCTCGAGCGTGCTCGCACGCAGCGCGCCGCGGCCGTCGCTGAACGTCACGCACGCGTGGCAGGGCTGCGCGTCGCTGAGCGGCTGGGAGCAGATCGATCGCGTGCTCGAAGTCGACCAGACGCCGATCGGCAAGACACCGCGTTCGTGTCCGGCCACCTACATCGGCGTGTGGGACACGATCCGCAAGCTGTTCGCGGACACCCTGGAGGCGCGTGCGCGCGGCTATACGGCGTCCCGGTTCTCGTTCAATACCGGCGACGGGCGCTGCCCGGCGTGCGAAGGACAAGGCGTGCGCACGATCGGCATGAGCTTCCTGCCCGACGTGAAGGTGCCGTGCGACGTGTGTCACGGCCAGCGTTTCAATCCGGAGACGCTCGCCGTCACGTGGCGTGGCCGGAACATCGGCGACGTGCTGACGATGGAGATCGACGAGGCGGTGGAATTCTTCGCGCCGATCTCGAACATCGCGCATCCGCTGCAGCTGATGAAGGACGTCGGGCTCGGTTACCTGACGCTCGGCCAGCCGTCACCGACGTTGTCCGGCGGCGAGGCGCAGCGCATCAAGCTGGTCACCGAGCTGACGAAGGTGCGCGACGACATCACGCGGCGTGGTCAGAAGGCGCCGCATACGCTGTACGTGCTCGACGAACCGACAGTCGGCCTGCACATGGCGGACGTCGCGAAGCTGATCCGCGTGCTGCACCGGCTCGTCGATGCGGGGCATAGCGTCGTCGTGATCGAGCATGATCTCGACGTGATCGCGGAAGCCGACTGGATCATCGACCTCGGGCCGGAGGGCGGTGTGGGCGGCGGCACGATCGTCGCGGCGGCGCCGCCCGAAGCGCTCGTGAAGGTCGGCGCGAGCCATACGGGGCAGGCGCTCAAGCCGGTGCTGGCGCGCGCGAGTTCGGATGAGGGGGAAGCCGAGCGCGAGGGAGAGGCTCGCGTCGGTTGAGCGCGGGGCTTCCATTCGGTCGACGGCCGCGGTGTCTTGCCGGACACCGCGGCCGTTTCATTTCGTCATGCGCGTCCGGTCAGGCGGCCGGGGCGACGGACGCGCCCGTGATACCGTGCCGACGCAGCGATTCGGCGACGAAGCCCGACGCCTTCATGTCCTCGACGAAGGCGTTCAACACCGCGGCGGCGGCTTCGCCGCGGCTCTTCGGTACGCCCATCGCCTGCCGAATCTCCATGAAGCGCGCGTCGAGCAGGCGCAGGCCGGTCGTCTTCGCGGCGTCGGCTTCGAGTTGCTGCTTCACGCCGGCGGCGACTTCCAGATGCTGTTCGAGAAACGTCGGCACGACGGCCTGCGATGTCGGCGCGCGCACGATCCGGGCGGCTTTCAGTTCGCGCGTGAGGAACAGGTCGTACGCGCTGCCCTTGCCGACGGCCACGCGGTTGTGCGGCTGGTCGACGTCCGCGTTGGTGCGGATCGGCGATGCGTCGGGTACGAGATAGAAGCCTTCGATCAGCACGTACGGTGCGGTGAACGCAACCGTTTCACCGCGCAGCGGATCGACCGCGAAGAAGCCGAAATCGGCGCGTTCTTCAGTCAGCGCCTGCACCGATTGGCCGGCGGTGTCGAATACGACGAGTTCCAGCTCGGCCGACAGGCGCTCGGCGAATGCGCGCGCGAGGTCGATCGAGACGCCGAACGGTTCGCCGGTCGCCGGATCCCGGTTCGCGAGGATCGGGTTGCCGAGGTTGATCGACGCGCGGAGCTTGCCGGTGGGGGTGAAGGCGGAGCGGACGGAGGAAGCGATGGGCATGACGGGCTCTCGTTGGGGCGTGGGCGGGCGGATGCGATTGCGTACCGCCTCGCAGCTTATCACCAGCCCCGGGCCCGGGCCGGTATGCCGCGGGCGAGCCGCTGCAAACGTCAGTCCGGCATCCCGTCATGGGGGCCGAGCGGCCTGTCGGGCCAGTCGACCCAGCGATCCGCGCGGGTCCGCTCATAGGCCTCGTTGAGCGGGTAGCGAATGCGGTTGTCGTCGCGCGGGCGTTCGCCGATCACCATCAACCGGACTTCGTCCTTCGTATTGTTGATGAAGGTGTGGCAGATGCCGGTACCCGCGGGAAACGCGACCGAATCGCCTTCGGCGACCGGATGAAGCACGCCGTCGATCCAGACGTCGGGCTTGCCTTCGAGCACGTACACGAATTCCTGCTCGGTGCTTTCGGCATGCGGGTACGATGTCCGCCGGCCCGGAAGCAGCCTCACGTGATGAATACCGATGCGCGTGATGCCGAGCGCGGCGGAAAGCGGGGCATCCAGTGCCATCGGCTCGGTATCGCCGCGATAGCAATGCGCATCGGGTTCTTCGAGTTCGGTCCAGTGCTTGATGAAATCGGGGCGGCTCATCGGCGGTTCTCCGTGGGGACGAACATCGATGGTAGCGGTTTGGCGTCCGCGCGGACACGGTTTGCTCAGTGCGTTGCGACACGGTCGACGAAATCAGCCAGATCGCGATTGAAGCGCGCCGGTTCCTCGATGAAAGGCGCATGGCCCGAGTTCGCGTACAGTCGGATTTGAACGCGCGGCGCAATGGCCTTGGCACGGGCGATCGCCCCGTGGGTGTTCACCAGCGCGTCGCGTTCGCCATAGAGCAGCAGCACCGGCACGCGGGTGTTGCCGAGGCCTTCGGCCGCCGCCACCGTCATCGACGGCACCGCGCGCTGCATGTCCCATGAAGCCATCGCCGCGTTCGCGAGCAGCCGGTCGGCCGTGGCGGTGTCGGGTTGCGTGTGGAAGCACTGGCCGAGAAATGCGCGTTCGCCATCGAGGTGCGTCTTCAGGTCCGCGGAGATCATGTCGCGATAGATGTCCGCATGGGCGACGAGCTGGTCCGCCTTCAGTTCGATCACTCCGTCGACGTAGACGGCTCCCGCGATCCGGCTATCGCCATGAGCGGCCAGGTAGTTCGAGATGACGGCGCCGCCCAGCGACCATCCGACCAGTACCGGACGGTTCGCATGCGATGACGCAATGACGGCGGCGAGATCGTCCGCCCAGCGCCGCCCGTCGAGATAGGCGGCGGTTCCCGCCGGCTTGCCGGACAGGCCGTGGCCGCGCAGGTCGTACGTGATGATGCGATACCGCTGAAGCAGCGCGCTGTCGACCTGTGCATCCCAGTTCAGATGACTGCCGAGCAAGCCGTGAATCAGCACGATCGCCGGCCCGGACGGGTTTCCCGATTCCTGGACGGCAAGGGTGACGCCGTCCGGCGCGGTCACCGTATAGTTTGTTGTCGCGGCGCCGGCCGTCGATATCACCGCAAGCGCGGCGAGCATGGCCACCAGTGTCGAAAGCACGTGACGCAAGAGGGTATGGGGCATGATCGGTGTTCGAGAATCGTTGAGATGCCCACGAGTTTCAACCCTGACACTGATGTGAGGGTCAAGCGAAAGCTGCTATGCTTTTTCCATGACTCGATCTCCCGGACAAAACCTGCTGACCATTGGCGAGCTTGCGCGCCAGACCGGCGCAAGCGTGCGCTCGATCCGTCATTACGACGAGCAGGGGCTGCTCACGTCCGTTCGCGCGAGCAATGGTTACCGCGCGTTTCCTGCCGCAGCGGTGACGCAGGTCAGGCAGATTCAGCGGATGATCGCAACGGGTTTCAGTCTGGCCGAGATTCGTTCGTTTCCCGACTGCATGCGCATGATCGAAGGCGCGGGCGCATGCCCTGAAACCACTGATGCCCAGCGCAAACGACTGGCGTCGATCGAACGTCAGATCGCGGATCTCGAACGCCGTCGCGCGCGGTTGCTCAAGACCTTGGCCGAGGGGGCCGTGCCGCCGTTGGATTGATGTCCGGGGATGAGCGGGCAAGCCAGTGCTCATCATGCAGGGATTGCAGGATCTTCAGGTGGGCTCCGCGGATGCGCAACGGTTGAAACAGGCAAATCCCGCCGTTGAACTCGTGCTTGTCGCCGACGCCAACCACGTGCTCAAAGCGGTACATATGGCTGACCGTCGAGCCAACCTCGCGGCTTATCCTGATCCCGATCTCCCGTTGGCGGACGGTATCGTCGAAAGGATTGCCGCGTTCGTGTGGAAATCAACGACCGGGCAGCGGTAGGTAGTCGAATGATCGTCAATTGGCATTGCCTGCGCGTCTAAGTGGATCGGCAAGTCGATGCGCGAGGATGAGCGTCCGCTTTCACCATCTTGATGGTCGCTTCAGGGGGCGGTAGCGGTTCTGTACATCTGTCGGCTGCCGGCCAGGAACAGTCCTTCGAAATCGCGTTGCGAACGCTAGTTAATGATCGGAAGCTGTCACTTGACACAGCGATGGCCACCTTGGCGTCTTTGACTACCGCTGACTAGGGGAAAGCGCTCAGGTTGCTTTCGGACAACATGCGCCGTTGGTGATTTAAACTTGCATCTCGCGATGCTTCGGGCCTTGACGCGCGAATCGAACTTAAAAAAACGGGGAAACAAAATGGCTGACGAAAAATCATTCGATCCAAACCTGCTGGCTCTTTGCGTTGCGCTCGATACGATGGCAACGTCAATAAAGAACGTACCTGAACAGCGGCAACTCAACGAGGCATTTGGCTGGAACATAGTCGGAGTGAGTCGGGATGATATCGTCGCCCTGATTAACTCGCTTTCGAACCGGATTCGAAAACAGGCCGACGTCGAGCTCCCCGATGACGTCGCGGCGCGCATCCAGGGAATGACCAAGGGTCTCAACTTCGCAATCGGAAATACCGTCCCTCAAGCGTTTAGTGGCAATGCTGTCCACGCAGTGCCTGCGTTGCTGCTCCTGTTGGAGACACTGAATTCCTTGCTTACCGACGCGCTTCAGTGGCCAACACATCCCGACTTGTATGCGATTCCTCCTCAGTTGAAGCGTCGGATCAACGCAGCCGAAACACGGGTCAGCTCGGTCGAAGATAAAACAGGCGACTTGGAAACGAAGGTGGGACAGATTCTGGCTGCTCATTCAGCAGCGGAGTCTCTTGATATCGATCTTGCTGCGCTTCACGAGGCAAGAGAGAGAACCAAACAATCCGAAGCTGATGCACGGGTGGCACAGCAAGAAGCTAGAAAAGCTCTGGCCGAAATCTTGGAAGCGGCTCGCTCAATGCAGCAGCATCAAAAAGACGCTGCAGCAGTCGTTGAAAAATGCGAAGACGCTTACCGAATTGCGACATCCAAAGGACTGGCAGGAGCCTTTGATGATCGCGCGAACAAGCTTAACGTTTCCATTCGATGGTGGACCGGTAGCTTGTTGCTCACGCTAGCAATGGCGGCGGTCATTGGGTACGAACGTGTTCGTGCTTTGAACGGGCTTCTCTCAAGCGCCACACCGACTTGGGGAGCTATTGCTCTGCACCTCGGCGTATCACTGGTAAGCGTCGGTGCGCCTTTTTGGTTTGCATGGCTGGCAACAAAGCAAATCGGTCAACGATTCCGATTGGCTGAGGACTATGCATTTAAGGCTTCGGTATCCAAAGCGTACGAAGGGTACCGGAAGGAGGCTGTAAGAATTGATCCTGCGTTTGAAAATCGCCTGTTTGCATCCACATTGTCGCGGATGGAGGAAGCACCGCTGCGTCTGCTAGCAGATGAAAAGAATCACGGGAGTCCGTGGCACGAGCTGGTTCATTCCAAGGCATTCGAAAAAGCGGTCGAGCTGGTGCCCGAGCTCCGGGCGAAAGTGATCGACATCGCGGGAAAGTCGAAAGCAAAAACGGAATCCGCTGATGTTGATGAGCCGTTACCTGCCGCAAAAGGATAACTTTGAATAAAGCCCGCTCGCCATCCAAGCGATATGCCTGCCGTCGTTGAGCGGTACGCGCGAGGGCAAGCGACACTGTCGCTATGGAGCAGCTTGCTGACTTTGGGCATACAAAGCTGAAAGGCTGATCTGGGCCGCAAGGAGCCTTTCACCCCGGCTCCGCGCGGACACTCGATGTTGTGCGGGGTTACTTGCAGACATCGCCGAACGGCATGATAACGAGATGCCTGCGTATCACGACAGCATGCCTGCGCAGCCAAACTCAGGCTCCGCCGAACGCGTGACCGCGACTGTCCGCCGTGCAAGTGCGTCCCGGGCGAGTTGACACCTATCGGCGTGCAGCTTCACGCAGCGATGCAGCTGGTCGGTCCCGAACGGCGACCTGATGGCGCGTTATACCCGTCGCGCCGATATCGGGGGCACGACGCGATGCGTTTATCGTTCGAGGCGCTCACGTTGCTACGACCACGTATCACGCGCGCCTCGACGTATTTTCCGAGCATCCTGTCTTCCCCATCCAGCGAGTCGACACCGAGGTGTGAGACGGGCATTTGCTTCAGGTAGCGATGCCGCGCGCACTGAAAAGCCCGGTTATCAGATCGATCTGATCCAGTCGTTCAATCCACCATCTCGACGCACGCCCCGTCTTATCCTCCCGCCAGCCGAGGTAGCAGTTTGTGTGCGCTCGCACGCCTGTTACCTGGCGCTCGACGAGCTTGCCCTGCCGTATCAACTCGTCGGCGACAGGCGCGGGCAGCATGCCGACGGCAATGCCTTCGCAAAGGAGGTCGATTTTGGCGGCCAGGTTCGGTACGACGATGACCGGTTGTCCGTCATGAATGGCCACCGATCTCGGCTCGAGTTCACGCGATGTATCGCTGATGACGACGCCGCGGTGACTTGAAATTGCGCTGCTGTCGAGTGGCTTTTCGTTCGCGGCAAGCGGATGATAAGGCGCCACGACAAAAACGTGACGTAGCAGGCCGATCGGCCTTGCTGCAATGTTGGGCGCGTGTGGCGGCTCTCCCGCGGCGCCGATCGCGATATCCGCACGCCCCGTCACAAGCGCGTCCCACACGCCGCCGAGCACTTCGGTCGATAAACGCAGCCGTGTCGTCATCTTCAGTTCGTAGAACGCACGCACGTGCGGCCACAACGAAGGCAACGGGAGAATATCGTCGACGCACAGCCTGAGCTCGGCCTCCCAACCCGCATGGACACTTCGAACCTTGCTCTCCAGATCCTGCCCGGCTCGCAGCACATGACGACCGTCCTCCACGAGCAGTCTTCCCGCCTCCGTCATCTGCGCGCGCCGGCCGTTGCGATCAAACAGGGCGACGCCAAGATCAGCCTCCGCCTTTTTCACCAGATAAGTCAATGCCGACGGTACGCGATGAAGCAGCACGGCCGCTTCCGCGAACGTTCCCGCCCGGTCTATGGCATCGAGCACTTCGATAACTTCAAACGACAATTTCAAAGCGATTACCTGTGAGATACGCCGCTGATGATCGACGCAGGGCTTGGGGTGTCGTTGGTCGAGACTTCCCGCGCGGCTGCGGGGGCGCCATTTTGGCAGCCGCCACGACGCTTTGCCACTGATTCCTCGGATCACGCACGTCAGCCCGGCTGGACTTTGGGTCACTGATACGAGGTGTTCAGGGACGGAAGCGTCGGTCACAAGTTTATCAACGCCGGAAGTCAATCCATGCGGATTCGAAGGGCGGTAGCAGGATGGCGGCGCCCACGTCCGGCTCTGTGCGGCCAGAAGCCGCCAGTCGCCAGTGGCTGCTTGCAGGTAGACAAGCCAGCTGTTTCTTGGCGAGGCGGCTCGTCGTCAGCGCGTCTGCTAGCCGCAGCTAACACATTGATCCGAGCACCACTCACTCGCTGGTTCGGATCTGGAAGTCGGACTTGTCTAGTTGGATGTGCTGGCCGTCGTCCGGCAATGCATGCTTCGCTTTGAAGGTTGATTGGAGTATTGCATCCAGACGTGAAAACTCAAGCGGGCTTTCCGTGCCGGAGACGACAAGTTCAGGTGCCCGGACTTGTGACAATCGCGGCCAGCGCTTGACCACCATCACATCGGGCAGTGTCTTGGTTGGGAAGGATGTGATTGCTGGATGCGATCAGTTTGAATCCGCATCCCACCGAACGAGGAACCGTGATGCCCCAATGCCAACCTCCATCTTGTTCGAACACATGGAGGGCGGGCAGGGACTGGCTCAGTGCTGGTGAAGAAGTCGTCATGGCGTGCTCACCCGTCATGGGGCGACTGAGGGGCTACTGCTTCTAAGGCGAAAATTCAGTCGACGGAAGTTCATGCTGCAACGCAATATCGGGAGTGTTGCGAATGCGTCAGTGCGTCAGTCGCCACAATTTTGAAATATTAATGTGCGGATTGAGAATAGCTGGCATATTGATCTGACGATAGGGATTTTCCGGAGGCGTCATGGATTGCGGCCCGCTTGTATGGGCAGGAGTACCGCATAACAGCGATGGGGTGGTTTTTCAGGTTCGCGTGCGGCGCGGATTTCAGCGCTTTCATCTCCCGCGGACGGTGCTTGAGAGGGCGTTCGATCTGGAGAGATTGTTGTCCGATGCGCGACAGCTCGCGTGTTTTTATGAACACTTGGGCGCGATCCTGGTTGTCGCGCGGAAGACGCGCTCGAACGCAAAGGCGGATACAGTTCCACTGAGCGTTTCCGATTTCACTCGAGTCGTCAAAACGGGGATCCAGCAGGATTCGCGGACGGTCGCGCGATGAGCGTAGGCGAAAACGACGAGCGTAGGTCTTGGCGAAGATTGCACTGCCGGCCGTTGTCACGTCAGGCGCAGGTGGGGCACGCACGCGATCTCTCGAAGTTCGCCTTCCGGCTAGGTATTGGTATCCGTACCTGTAAAGGCGGGAATTGTGCGGACCTTCAGGCGCCAAGGGCATTTATCGTCTCAGACGGCGGACTGTCTGTCATCTGGCGCGTGAGGATTGTTGGATTCGGGCATCCGTAGATAGACGGCCAACGAGACGGCGGCTCACAAAGATACGTACCAGTAAAAATACGCTTCGTGCCCGCTCGCCTTGAATTTCAGTGCGACAAGCTCCGTAGTGCCGCCGAGGATCGCCGTGGTCAAAGCGTAGGGCAATCCTACCGCAAGGGCCCGTATGCGCGCCGGAAACAGTTCGGCCTTCGCCAGCATATGCACCGACGTGAAACCAGCCAGCATGAAAAGGCCCGCGAACGACAGACCGAACGCAACCCATGGATCGTGCGTCATACTTAGCGCCTTGAAGAGCGGGACGGAGAACAGCGTGGTCGACAGTCCGAACGTGATCAGTACGGGACGTCTGCCAAACACATCCGATGCATAACCAAATAGCGGTTGCAGGAACATGTAAAACACCAATGCGCAGGTAAAGGCGAGCGTCGACACTTCCTTCGTGAGGCCGACGGTATTGACGAGGTACTTCTGCATGTACACCGTGTAGGTATAAAAGCCTACTGTGCCGCCAACGGTCATGCCGATTGCGAGCAGTATCTGTCTCCAGTGCTGCAGCAATTGAACGGTTATGGACGGTCCTTCCTCGCGCTGCGCTGCTTCAAATGCCGCCGTCTCAACCACATTACGACGCATGTAGAGCGCGAACATGGCAAGCACGCCGCCAATTGCAAACGGAATCCGCCAGCCCCATGCCTCGATCTGATGCGCGCTCAGCGTCTTCTGCAACAGGAGCATCAACCCGAGCGCCACCAGTTGGCCGGAAATGACACTCACCTGCAAAAAGCCGACGAAGAAACCGCGACGGTGTGGCGGCGCGATTTCGCTCAGATAGGTCGCGCTGGTGCCATATTCTCCACCCATGCTCAAGCCTTGCAGCAGTCTCGCTGCGATCAGCACGATCGGCGCGCACACACCGATTGACTTGTAGCCAGGTGTGACGGCGATCATCAATGACCCGATGCACATCGTTGCGACCGACCAGGTGAGCGCGGATTTGCGCCCGCGCTTGTCGGCCCATAGACCAATCAACCAGCTGCCGAGCGGGCGCGCGATATAACCGACGGCTGCAATTGCCGCTGTGTTCATGAGCTGGACGGTCGGTTGATCGCTCGGAAAGAACGACTTCGCGAAGTAGATCGAGAAAATACTGTACGTGAGGAAGTCGTACCATTCGATCAGATTGCCGCCCAGGCCTCCGGCGATCGAGCGGATGCGCGGACGTCCGGATGATTCGATGCGAGGCATATCCTCCGCAACGTCGCATGCGGTACGGGTGTCTGTTGCGATTGTCATAGCGTCTCCTGCATGTATCCATGCCTGTTTTTGGGTCTAAAGGACGATCTGCGACAGCCGATGTGTGTCGGCCAGTGGCATGCGGATGTCGCAGGGTCAGGTAGCCTGCCCGGCACTGAATCCCGTCAGTCGTTCACGCAGGACGAAGGGGAGAATTCCGCCGTGACGGAAGTAAGTCTCTTCGATCGCCGAGTCAAGGCGCGCCAGCAGCGACACGGTTTCGGTTTCTCCATTGCTTCGGTGAATCACCATTTCGACGGTTTGCCGCATGCGTAAAGCATTCATATCCGCACACACGTCGAACCACTCGTCGCCGGACAGATGCAGTGTTTGCGCGCTCACGCCGTCCGGAAACTCAAGCGGAAGAATGCCCATGCCGACCAGATTGTTGCGATGGATGCGTTCGAAACTGCGCGCGATCACTGCGCGAACGCCGAGCAGGCGCGGCCCTTTTGCTGCCCAGTCACGACTGGATCCGTTGCCATATTCTTCTCCAGCGAACACGATCATGGGCACGCCGTCCGAGTTGTAGCGCGTCGCCGCCTCGAAAATGCTCATGCGCCGGCCATCCGGCTGATGTCGCGTTACGCTTCCTTCCTCGCCGTCAGCCATCATATTGCGCAGACGGACATTGGCGAAGCTGCTGCGTACCATCACCTGATCGTGGGCACGGCGCGAAATGTAGCTGTTAAAGTCACGCGGCGTGACGCCGAGGAACTGGAGGAATTTTCCCGACTCGGATTCCGGTGGAATAGCGCCCCCCGGGTTGATGTGATCGGTCGTCACTGAATCGCCGAGGATCGCCAGCGCCCGCGCGCCCCGAATGTCCGGCAAGTGGGGCAGATCGGGCGTCACACCGTCGAAAAACGGCGGGCGTTTGAGATACGTCGAACCGGCAGTCCATGTGAACACGTCGCCTTCCGGCGCGGGCAGCGCGTCCCACAATTCCGTTTCCGCAGTAGTCCGATAGATATCCGGCACGTTGCGAGGGTTCTGGGCATACGGCGAAACGGCAGCGAGCTCGGCAGATGTGGGCCACACATCACGCAGATACACGTATTCACCATTCGCGCCTCGGCCCAGTGGCTCGCTTTCAGGATCAAAATCACTGCGGCCGGCAATGGCGAAGGCGACGACCAGCGGCGGGCTCATGAGAAAGTTGGCCTTGATCGCATGATGAATGCGCGCTTCAAAGTTGCGGTTGCCGGACAGCACGGCCGCAACGTTCAGATTGTCAGCGTCGATCTGTTCGAGTATTTCCGGTGCCAGCGGACCCGAATTCCCCATGCATGTCGCGCAACCATAGCCCACGGCCTGAAAGCCGAGAGCGTCGAGATACTGTTCCAGACCGGCTGCCCTCAGATATGCGCTTACCACTCGCGAGCCGGGCGTAAAAGACGTCTTCACATGAGACGCGGTCTTCAGACCATGTGCAACGGCCTTTTTCGCGAGAACGCCAGCCGCAAGCATCAGATTCGAGTTCGACGTGTTGGTGCACGATGTGATCGCCGCCAGCACGATGTCACCGTGACTCAGCTTGCCGGTTTCGCGGGCGGTTGATGGCAGCATTTCGCGGACCTTGCTTTTCAGTGTCGATAACGGAATGCGGTCTTGCGGACGCGAAGGTCCCGCGACGCTCGGCACAACCGCGGACAAGTCGATCGTCACCGTATCGGTGTAGTCGATATCACCGCGCTTTGGAATACCAAACATCTGTTGGGCTTCGAAATAACGCTTCAATGCGGCAAGCTCGGTGTCGCTTCGGCCGACGGACTTGAGAAAGTCGAGGGTTTTTTCGTCGACGGTGAAAAAAGCGACGGTCGCGCCATATTCCGGCGCCATGTTCGCGATCGTCGATCGATCGGGCGCCGAGAGACCCGTTGCACCTTCTCCAAAGAACTCGACGAATTTTCCGACAACCTTTCTGGCGCGCAGCGCTTCGACGACGGTCAGGACGATATCGGTCGCCATGATGCCGGGACCCGGCGTACCGATGAGTTCCACACCGATCACATCGGGAACCACCAACGTGACCGGCTGGCCAAGCATGGCCGCTTCAGCTTCGATGCCGCCAACGCCCCAACCGATCACACCGATTCCGTTCACCATCGGGGTGTGGCTGTCGGTACCCACGAGCGAATCGAAGTACGTGACCCCGTCCTTTTGATGGACGCCGCGTGCGAGCCATTCCAGATTGACCTGATGGATGATGCCGGTGCCGGGCGGAAAAATCCGGAACGACTTGAATGCGTTGGCAGCCCATTTGAGAAACGTGTAGCGTTCGGTGTTACGTTGATACTCGACCCTCATGTTTTTGCGCAGCGCGTCGGCGCTTCCCGCATGCTCGACGGAAATTGAATGATCGACAACGAGATCGACGGGTATTTGCGGCTCGATATCGGCAGGATCGACGTCGAATTGTGCTGCCGCTTCGCGCATCGCGGCGAGATCAGCGAGCAACGGCACACCGGACGAATCAGGCGCCACGATGCGCGCCACGACAAACGGTATCTCCGTCTCCCGGGTTGCGTTCGGTCGCCACGCGGCCAGCTCGCGGAGATGGTGCTCCTGCACGCTGATGCCGTCGAGATTGCGCAGAAGCGCTTCCAGGATGATGCGGATCGAATGTGGCAATCGCGAGATCTTGCCGAAACCTCGCTCTTCGAGCACGGCCAGAGAATAGAACTGGCTCGCAGGCAGACCGTCTGCGAGAAGCGGTTTGAGGGCGTCGTTGGATTGAAAGTTCATGTCTGGATGAGAATCGTCAAGCAAACCTGACCATTGACCAGCCATGACGAGATCGTCGCGTTGGCATGACAGTACGATTTGCGATTGAAGGGGCACGCGATGCAGGGGCCAAGGAATGAACAAAGTCTATGCAATCGCGGATAGCGCGTCTAATATATTGAAGTCGCAGTCCCGATACGTTTAATGTATGGATCTCAGGCATTTGCGGTACTTCGTCGTGGTCGCAGAGGAACTGCACTTCACACGCGCGGCGCAGCGTATCGGTATTGCACAGCCGCCATTGACGTCGCAGATCAAAGCACTCGAGCGTGATCTAGGGGTGCAATTGTTCGACCGCCAACCGGGGCGTGTGAGTCTGACGGTCCCCGGGAAGGTTTATCTGGAGGAGGCGCGCGCAATCCTCGAGCAGGTCAAGAAAGCGGGGCTGCGATGCCAGCTGAGCGCACAGGGGAAAGTCGGGCGTCTGGCTATCGGCTTTACCGAGTCGGCGTCGTATCGCGAAGAGGTGACCTGGGCGCTACACGAATACCGGAGCCTCTATCCGCACGTCGAAATTTCACTGGAAGAACATCGAACGGGGCCGTTGATGGACGCCTTGAGGCAAGAACGCCTCGATCTGGCCTTCGTTCGTCCGCCGGTCGACGAGGATGACGCAATTGCGTTTTTGCTGATGTCGACGGAACCGATGGTGGTCGCGGTTCCCAGGGGGCATCGGCTCGGCAAGCGCAAGTCTGTGCGGCTCGCCGAATTACGCGACGAACTGTTCGTGCTTTACGCGCGGACCACGCGCTCCGGTCTCCCGGAGAAGGTACTGTCGGCGTGCGAGGCAGCCGGCTTCAGTCCCAAGGTCGTGCAGTTTGCCCCCCAGATTTCGTCGACGATCAATCTGGTCGCTGGCGGTCTGGGCATTTCAATCGTGCCCTCCTGCATGCGCAAAAGCCGGGCGGACGACGTCCGTTATCTCGCGCTGCAAGGCGGGCAACTGACGGCAAGTCTGGGCTTGGTACATCGAGTGAACGGGATTTCGCTCGCGGCCCAGAACTTTGTCGATCTGGTGCGGAAGAAGACGGTTCGGTAGCCGCGAGGAAGTCATTCCGCCGTGCCTCCAGGGCGCAGCACGCCGCCAGCGTCACTGCTGAGAGGACAAAGGGTCTATCTGTCTCCGCCATCTCTGCGCACGGCCGTTGGGTGCACGAATGCGACATTCAGTATCCGAAGCGATCGATCAGGCCGTGACGGAATCGGTCACCCATCTCAACGCGCAAGTGGAATGGGCGCGTAACCTGCTGCTCGGCATGCTCGGGCATGACGTGCGACGCCTTTGCAGACGATCCTGCTGACGGCGTCGTATCTCGCGTCGCTGAATGCCGGCGAGACGGTGGCGAATGCCCGCAGCGCGACTCGCACGGAGTGGCACCAGGATGCGATCGCTGCTGGACGACTTGTGTGACTTCAATCGGACGCAATTGGGATTGGGGATCAAAATCGATCCGCACGATTCCGATCCGAGCGACATCGTCACCGATTTGGTCGAAGAGCTTCGTGCCGCGTACCCCAGGCGTCAGATCGACTCGAACGTCGAATCGAATTTGTCAGGACGCTGGGATGGTCAGCGAATCCGGCAACCGGTCGGGAATCTCGTGCTCGACGCACTGAAGTACGGGACCCAGGATGCACCGGTCGGCGTTTCGGTTGCACGGGCGAAAGGGGGCGTATGCATCGAGGTGAGCAACCATGGGGCAGCCATCAACCAATCGTCAGTTGTATTAGCCGAGACTCGATCTGACAGGTAGTCGGACCGACAAAGAACGACGCATCAATGGGGAATGAGTTTCTCCTTGGCAAGCGCGAGTGAATCGAGGAAAGTGCGCATCGGTGTCTTGCCGTAGCACCGGCACCCCTGAGGCGCTCGTTCAGCGTTGTACGGGTCGACCCACGCATCAAGGTCCGTCTGCAAGGTTTCGGCCGCGCGTCGGAGGCTGCAGACTGAGGCGATCGTGACGGAGGCGTGAAGCTGCTGGCGATTGAAAGTCATGCCTGAAGGTAATGCCTTTTTGCGAAATCGGCAATTCCGGATTCTGCAGGATGTTTAGATAATGCGTTCACCAGAACCGTGCTAAACAACAGGAGACCTAAATGGAGCACAGCGTTCCGCCACAAGGTCATCAAGCCGGCAATGCGCAGGGCATGACAGTACGCGATGCGGTGATCGCTTGCGCAAACGACAACCGCTACGGTCTCGCGGCGGCCGTGTTTGGTCGGGACAGCGCACGCGCGATGAACGTTGCCCGGCGCATCGAATCCGGAATCTGCCGTATCGATGGGCCGGTGGTATACGACGGAGCTCAAATGCCGTTCGGCGGCGCCAAGGACAGCGGCTTCGGGCGATTCGGCGGCCGCGCGGAATTTATCGACTTGCGGTGGATCGCCCTGCAGCCCCCCCGCCACTATCCGTTCTGAGGAGCATGCCATGCAGATCGCCATTCTGGGCGCCGGTGCGATGGGTTCGTTCTTTGGCGGCCGCCTCGCGCTGGCAGGTCATTCGGTCAGCCTGCTCGATATCGACGAGGCTCATCTTGCCTCGATTCGCGCCCACGGCCTGCGGCTGTCGACCGATTCGGGCGAGCAAGTTGTGCGCAATCTCGTCGCGCTGAGGCCGGAGGAGGCCAGCAAGCCCGTCGACCTCGTCATCGTTTTCACGAAGACGATGCATACGACCGCCGCACTCGCTGCCGCAAGCGCAGTACTCGGCTCTGACACCGTCATCCTGTCTTTGCAGAACGGCCTGGGGAACGCCGAACGGCTCGCCCGATCCGTATCGGCCGACCGGGTCATGGTCGGCGTGACCACGTGGCCAGCCGACAAGTCGGATCCTGGGGCCGTCCGCTCGCACGGCCAGGGCACGATTCGACTGATGAACGCGAACGGCGCGCATACGAGCGCGCTCGAGCAGACCGTGCAGGCCTTGAACGACGCCGGCCTCTCGTGCCATGTCGATCCCGACGTCTGGGCCGCGATTTGGGAGAAGGTTGCATTTAACGCCGCCCTCAACAGCCTGTGTGCCGTGACGCAATGCATGGTCGGCGAGTTGACGAATACCCCTGACGGCGAAGAATTGGCGCTGAAGATCGTTGCGGAGGTGATGGCCGTCGCCCGTGCGCTCGGTATTTCGGCAACCGAAGAGCACGTGGTGTCGAACGTGCGCGATGCGCTCGCCCATCATCGTACGCATCGGCCATCGATGCTGCAGGACGTGCTGGCCGGGCGGCGTACCGAGATTGAAGCAATCAATGGCGCCGTAGTCGAGGCTGCTCGCAAGGTCGGTGTAGAAGTGCCGTATACGAACAGCCTAGCGTGCCTCGTCAGGCTCGTCGACGCTCGTGCACGCCAGTCGGATGGAGCGACGGCTCGACATTGAAGCACATGGCGGTTGCCGCCACGCGCGTCGTCGAATTGTCCGTCGACCTTCCGAGTTTCCAGCAGCACGTACGATCCTCCAGAAGAATCCCCTCGATGCTTCAGGCTCAACTCTTGCGCAGTCGACTGCAACGCGGGTGTTCGCCCGTTTCGCGGAGGACACGACATGCGCTTGTCTGAATTCATCACACATAACATCGAAGCTATCCTGGTTCAGTGGGAGGCATTTGCCAGAACCCTGATGCCCGCAGCCGACGGCATGTCGCCGATGGCCTTGCGCGACGATGCCCGGAAAATTCTCGAGGCGTTGGTCAGAGACATCTCGACGCCGGAAACGCGGGATCAACAACGGGAAAAGTCGTTAGGGCATGCTGAGGAGCAGGGCAATGCTGCCGATACGCCCGCGCAAACGCATGCTCAGTCGCGCGCCGGGCGCGGCTTCGACATCAACCAATTGATCGCCGAGTACCGGGCGCTCCGCGCCAGCGTGTTGCGGATGTGGATAGACGACGGTCTCCCGGATGCCCCTCACATAGGCGACATGGTGCGCTTCAACGAAGCGATCGATCAGGCCGTGACGGAATCGGTCACCCATTTCAATGCGCAAGTGGAATGGGCGCGTAACCTGCTGCTCGGCATGCTCGGGCATGACATGCGCACGCCTTTGCAGACGATCCTGCTGACGGCGTCGTATCTCGCGTCGCTGAATGCCGGCGAGACAGTGACGGACGCTGCTGCGCGACTCGCAAAGAGTGGCGCCAGAATGAGGTCCTTATTGGACGACTTGTGTGACTTCAATCGGACGCAGTTGGGATTGGGGATCAAAATCGATCCACATGATTCCGATCTGAGCGATATCGTCACGGATATGATCGAAGAGCTTCGCGCCGCATACCCCAGGCGGCAGATCGACTTGAGCGTCGAATCGAATTTGTCGGGGTACTGGGATGGCCAGCGAATCCAGCAGCTGGTCGGGAATCTCGTACTCAATGCACTGAAGTACGGCGCCCAGGATGCACCGGTCGGCGTTTCGGTTGCGCGGGCGAACGGGGGCGTATGCATCGAAGTGAGCAACCATGGGCCTGCCCTCGACCCGTCGACGCTGGCGAAAATCTTCAATCCGCTCCAACGCGGTCCCGGCAAATCGCACAACGCGCCGGGCGATGACGGCATGGGCCTGGGCCTGTTCATCGCGCGTGAGATTGCGTCTGCGCATGACGGGACCATTGAAGCAAGGTCGGACGCGAGCGAGACGGTGTTCGTTGTACATCTGCCATACCGCAGCTAGTTGCTGTTGATCGACCGATTGAATCCGCGGCCAGGAACGATCGCTCGATACAGCGGCCCGGATCGCGGGCGCGGCGCTGATCGTCACCGCACTCCATCGTGGCCGCCAAGACCATCCGGGCAGATTGAATGAAATGCCCGCATCAGGAAAGCCTCCGTCGGAAGCGCAAGATCTATGGATGAATGGTTTCGCCCCGGTTCAGCATGTCGATGAATTCGCCGATCTTGCGCGCCCTTGTTTCCGGCTTTTTGGCATTCTGTATCCGGAACAGAATGGCATAGCGGTTGCGGCTGCTCAGCGTTGCAAAGAACTTTCCGGCTCGCGGATTGGCGTCCAGGGCCGCCTGCAGGTCGTCCGGCACGATCGAGTTGCCGGCCGACGTATACGCGGCCTTCCATCGGCCGTCCTGCCGGGCCTTCTCGATTTCGACCATGCCGCGCGCGCGCATTCTGCCCGCGGCGATCAACGCTTCCGCCCTGTCTTTGTTGAGTTTGGACCAGATGCTTTTGGCGGTGCGCGGGGTGAAGCGTTGCAACCAGTATGTCTCGCTCTCGCCCCGCTTTTGACCGTCGATCCAGCCATGGCAGAGCGCACTTTCCAGCGCCTGTCCGTAGGTGACGGTTCGCTGCCCCGCGCCTTGTTTCGCCAGACGCAGCCATGCGCCGGTCGCGGTGCCGCCGTTCTGCTCCAGCCAGCTTTCCCACTCGGCCTGACTGGCAAAGGTCAGCGCACATTCGGTCATGTCGTTATCCTGAATGGTTGGGTACGGTACAGGGCAGGCGTCCGCAGTCCGGCAGTGTCGACGCGGACATCACCGTCCGGGGTGCGCTCAATACGTGAGCGCCTTACCGGAGGCATCCTTGATTTTTGTCTTCCACTGCATGCGGATTTCAGATACGACCGAATCAGGCAGCGTGATGTAGTCGAGGTCCGTGGCGGTCTGGCTGCCCGAGCGGAATGCCCAATCGAAGAACTTCAGCGTTTCCGCGCCCTGTGCCGGCTTCTCCTGCTTCGCGTAAAGCAGCACGAACGTGGCGCCGACGACCGGCCATGCGTCCTTGCCCGGCTGGTTCGTCAGGATCTGGTAGAACGACTTCGACCAGTTCGCGCCGGCCGCGGCCGCCTTGAACGTTTCCGTCTTCGGCTCGACCACCGTGCCCGTCGAGTTCTTCAGGGCCGTGTAGACCATGTTGTTCTTCTTCGCGTACGCCCATTCGACGTAGCCGATCGCGCCCGGCAGGCGCTGCACGAAGGCCGCGACGCCGTCGTTGCCCTTGCCGCCCGTGCCCGTCGGCCAGTTGACCGCCGTGCCTTCGCCGATCTTCGACTTCCACTCGTCGTTGACCTTCGACAGGTAGTTCGTCCAGATGAAGCTGGTGCCCGAACCGTCAGCGCGGCGAACCACCGCGATGTCGGTATCCGGCAGCTTGACCTTCGGGTTCAGTGCGGCGATCGCCGGGTCGTTCCACTTCCTGATCTTGCCGAGGTAGATGTCGCCGAGCACCGGGCCCGACAGCGTCAGTTCGCCGGCCTTCACGCCCGGTACGTTGACGACCGGCACCACGCCGCCGACCACCGTCGGGAACTGGAACAGGCCTTCCTTCGCGAGCGCTTCATCCTTCAGCGGAGCGTCCGAACCGGCAAAATCGATCGTCTTCGCGATGATCTGCTTCAGGCCGCCCGACGAGCCGATGCCCTGGTAGTTGACCTTGCCGCCGCCCGCCTTCCGATAGGCATCCGCCCACTTCGTGTAAACCGGGACTGCAAATGTGCTGCCGGCTCCCGTGATGTCGGCGGCGTGAGCGGTGATGGCAACGAAGGCCAGGGCGCAGGGGGCCCACATCCGGATGTTCATGCAACGTCTCCTGTCTGATTTCGATGGCAATGAGCAACGGCTCGGGTGCAGTTTCGGTCACGTCGAACTTCTCCGCAACGGCATCCGCCGCCAGTCCGGCCGCGACGCATTGCCTGCCCGTGCCGTCAGCAGAGCGATGGTCGTCACGCCCCCGCTGTCTGCCCGAATGATGCCGATGAGGGTCGAGACGAGGCGCGGGCACCGATCGGCATCCCGGGGGCCGTTTGGTGGCGGCAGCTACCGATTCGAGGGAGACGAGGCTGGTGCACGCCCGAAGTGTTGTAGCGATCTCTACAAGATTGCAGTCTTCGTGACGGGAAACTATGCTGCCCTCATGAATGCGATTCCTGCCCCCTGGCTCCTGTTGATCGTCAGTCTGCCGACCTCCGGCGCGACTGCGCGGATGCGCATCTGGCGGACCGTCAAGACGCTCGGCTGCGGCGCGCTGCGCGACGGTGCCTACCTGTTGCCGGCGCATGCCGAACAGGCCGCGCAGTTGCGCGAGCTGGCCGACGAAGCGCGCAAGGGCGAGGGGCAAGCCTGGCTGTTGCAGGTCCGCCCGGAAGATGCGTCCGACGAGGACGCGTACCAGGCGCTGTTCGATCGCAGCGGCGACTACGCGGACTGGCTCGCCGAGCTGTCGGAGGACCGCAAGACATTGCCCGAGCTCGCCGCAGCCGATCTCAATCGTCTGCACCGTCGCCACGTGCGCACGTATGAGGCCATTCGCAGCATCGATTTCTTTCCCGGCGAAACCTCGCTGCGCGCCAGTGCGCAATGGCGGGATTTCACCGCTGCGATCGAAGCGGTGAAATCCCCCGACGAGCCGCGTGCTGCCCAGGGTGGCATTCCGCGGCGCGATCGTGGCCGGTATCAAGGGAAAGTGTGGGCGACGCGGCGTCACCTGTGGGTGGACCGCGTCGCCAGCGCATGGCTGATTCAGCGCTTCATCGATCCGCATGCGCGCTTCGTGTGGCTGGAAAACATCGCCGAATGCCCGCCCGATGTCCTTGGCTTCGATTTCGACGGCGCTCCGTTCACGCATGTGGGCGATCGCGTTTCATTCGAGGTCCTGGTCGCCAGTTTCGGACTGGACGACAACGAAGGGCTCGTCCGGCTGGGGGCGATGGTGCATGCACTGGACGTGGGCGGGGCGAGCGTGCCGGAAGCCGGCGGCTTCGAGGCCATTCTGGCCGGCGCCCGCAAGCGCCTTGTCGGCGACGACGCGTTGCTGGCGGAGATGGGTGCCGTGCTCGATTCGCTGTACGCCCATTTCCGCGGCCCCCGGAAACCTTGACCCTGATGCTCGCCCCATGAACATTCATCGCGATCGCCCCGCCTATACGCTGTGGCAGCTGATCATCTATTTCGCGTGGCTTGGCGCGACGGGCTTCGGCGGCCCGGTTGCGCTCGCCGGCTACATGCATCGGGACCTCGTGGACACCCGCAAATGGATCGCCGACGCGGACTACAAGGAAGGCCTCGCGCTCGCGCAGCTCGCGCCTGGTCCGCTCGCAGCGCAGCTGGCGATATATCTCGGTTATGTGCACTACCGCATCGTCGGCGCGACGATGGTCGGGATCGCGTTCGTGCTGCCGTCGTTTCTGATGGTTGTGCTGCTCGGTTATGCGTATACCCGATTCGGCGGCCTGACGTGGATGCAGTCGGTGTTTTACGGGGTGGGCGCGGCGGTGATCGGCATCATCGCGATCAGCGCACGCAAGCTGACCGCGAAGAGCATCGGTCGCGACAAGCTGCTTTGGGCGATCTATCTGACGCTGGTCGCCGTGACGGTGATCACCGAATCGGAAGTGGCGTGGCTGTTTCTCGCGGCGGGCCTGCTCGTCTGGTTCACGCGCTCGCCGCCCGGCTGGTTGCGCCAGCGGCGCGTCGATGCGATGGTCGCGCTGCCGGTATCGGCTACCGGCGCCTGGCTGGGTATCGCCGACTGGCCGCAGCTTGCGCAACTTGCCGCCTTCTTCGCCAAGGCCGGCGCCTTCGTGTTCGGCTCGGGCCTCGCCATCGTGCCATTCCTCTATGGCGGTGTGGTCACGGAGCACCATTGGCTCGACGAGAAACAGTTCGTCGACGCGGTTGCGGTCGCGATGATCACGCCGGGGCCGGTCGTCATCACGGTGGGCTTCATCGGTTATCTGGTGGCGGGCCTGCCAGGCGCATGCGTGGCGGCAGCCGGCACGTTCCTGCCGTGTTATCTGTTCACGGTGTTGCCGGCCCCGTACTTCAAGAAGTACGGCAAGCTGCCGGCCATTCTGGCCTTCGTCGACGGTGTGACGGCAGCCGCCGTGGGCGCGATCACAGGTTCGGTGATCGTGCTGGCCAGACGTTCGATCGTCGACGTGCCCACCGCATTGATGGCGCTGGCGACGATCGTGCTGCTGGTCCGATTCAAGAAGCTGCCGGAGCCGGCGGTCGTGGCGGGGGCCGCCGTGATTGGCTTGATGGTGTATCCGCTGTTGCATCACTGATCGGGGAGACTGTCATGCAGTGGATTACGCGAGAACGTCCCAAGATCGACAGGGTCGCCTGTCCCTGGCTCATCGTTCGTTTCATCGACGAGCGCCCGGTGTTCCTCTACGTACCGCCGGGCGACGTGTTGCGGATCGCCGGCGAGACCGGTGCGATCCCGTACGACATTCCAGGCGTGGAATTGACGCATGTCGGCGAGTACTGCAGCTTTGACGCGTTTCTCGACAAGTACGGCCTGACCGGCGACCGGGCGCTGCAGCAGATGGCCCGCATCGTGCGGGGCGCGGATACGTCGCGGCTCGACCTGACGCCGCAGTCCAGCGGGCTCTACGCGATTTCACTCGGGCTGTCGGCGCTGTTTTCCGACGATCACGACATGCTTGAGCATGGTCTGGTCATGTACGACGCACTGTATGCGTGGTGCAGACATTGTCAGACCGAAAGCCATGCGTGGCCGCCGAAGATGGCGGAGTGACGCACCCGCTGTCGTGCATGCCTTCTGGCGGGAAACGCATGCTACGACGCTTCGCGCTCCGTCACCTGCTCGAGCAAATGGGCAACGAAGCGGGTGAGCTTCGGCAGCGGCCGCCGGTCGTGTCGATACACGACGTGAACGGGATGCGGCCTCGGTGAATGGTCCTGCAGCACCTGTACCAACGCGCCGCTGGCCAGATCGTGGCGCACGAGGACTTCCGGTTGCAGCAACAATCCCGCGCCTGCGATCGCGGCCATCCGCAGGCCGTTGCCGTCATTGCACGTGAATACCGGTTCCGTGGACAAGTGCGGGCTGTCCTGGTCCCCGAGCTTCCAGCCGTGACGGCTGTTCCATACCGTGTGAGACAGGCAGTGATGCGCGGCCAGGTCCTGCGGCGTCTCCGGCCGCCCGTACCGGGCGAGATAGTCCGGCGACGCACAGATCACCATGCGATACAGCGTCAACGGCTTGGCAACCAGGTCGGCATCGCCCAGGTCGCCAATGCGGATCGCCAGATCAAAACCCTCGTCGATCAGGTCGACGTTGCGATTGCTCAATTCCAGTTCGACACGCACGAGCGGATACCGCTGCCGGAACGTCGCGGCCAGCGGCGCGATCACACAGGCGCCGAAGGTGATCGGCGCGCTGATGCGCAACGTGCCGGACGGTGACGCGCGCAGCCGTTCGACCGACGTTTCGGCGATCCGCATGTGTTCGAGCGCGCGCTTGGCGTCTTCGTAAAACGCGCGACCGGCATCGGTCAGGTTCTGGCGTCGGGTCGTACGCTCCAGCAGGCGTGCGCCGAGGCGTTCCTCCAGTTCGCGCACATATTTGCCGACCATGACCGCCGAGATTGCCAGCCGCCGTGCTGCCTCGGTGAAGTTGCCGCCCTCCACGACGGCAACGAAGGTTTCCATCGCACGCAGTCTGTCCATATTGCGAACTGTAGGTTAGTAGTGTCGGAAATTAGAGCATATTTATGGGCTCATCGGTTCGGGGAAGAATGGCGACGTTTCCACCTGAACGCGAAAAGGAGTGTTCGATGAAGATCGTCGTAATCGGTGCCGGCGGGGACGTCGGCCGTTCCGTGGCAGATGAGCTGGCGCGTGACGGCAAGCACGAAATCATTCGTGTCGGCCGCACCCGTGGCGACCGCCAGGTCGACATCACCCGTGACGACAGCGTGGGTTCGCTGTTCGAGCAGATCGGGCGCATCGACGCCATCGTGGTCGCCGCGGGCAATGTCATTCTGGCGCCCATCGACGAGATGACGGCGGAGGAATTCCATCAGGGCCTGCAGGACAAACTGCTCGGTCAGGTGCGTGTCGCGCTGAAGGGTCAGCATTTCCTGAGCGACGGCGGCTCGATCACGCTGACCTCGGGCATCGCGGTCGATGATCCGATCGCGCAGGGCGCCCATGCCGCAGCGTCGAATGCCGCGATCGAAGGGTTCGTGCGTGCCGCCGCATGCGATCTTCCGCGCGGGCTCCGCATCAATGCCGTGAGTCCGACCGTGCTGACGGAATCCATGGACCGGTTCGGGCCATTCTTTCCCGGCTACGAAGGCGTGCCGGCGGCACGCGTGGCATTGGCCTACCGCCGCAGTGTCGAGGGGGTGCATAGCGGTCGCATCTATCGGGTCGGTCATTGAAGTGACGGGCCCGCATGCCGGCACCTGCGGCACGCGCCGGGCCGGTACACCGGAAACCGCAGCGCACGCGTCATCGCGCTCGGGTATGCTGCGTCACTGTTGACGCGCCTGGCGAACGAATCGGGCACGACGATGCATGGCGCGGCCGATACCGCGCTGGCAGCGCCCCGTTCGCCGCGCGACGCCCCTTCGATTTCCGGAAAAAAAGGACCCCTCATGGCAGAACTGGACCACGCACTTTACGAGCAGATCGGCGCGCTGAGCGAGGCCGGCGACGCGCTGGCGGAGGACGAGGATTTCGAAGGCGCGCTCGCGAAATACCGGGAGGCGTTCGACCTGCTGCCCGAACCCAAGACCCAGTGGGAAGCCGGCACCTGGCTCATGGCCGCCATCGGCGACGCGAACTTTTTTCAGGAAGACTACGCGGCCGGACGCGACAATCTCGGCTACGCGATGCGGTTTCCCAACGCGATCGGCAACCCGTTCCTGCACCTGCGGCTCGGTCAGTGCCAGTTCGAACTCGGTGATCTCGACCGCGCGGCGGACGAGCTGATGCGCGCCTACATGGGCGGCGGGCCGGAGCTTTTCGAGGACGAGGACGACAAGTACCTGCGCTTCCTGGCCACGCGGGCGGACGGGATCCAGGTGCCTTGACGGGTGCGCGGCGCGAGTCCCGGCCAACGAGCCCGACCCGCGCCCCGGCGCCATGCCGCTTCATCGAAGCCGATGGCGCCCGCTCGGGTTTTGACGTATCGACGAAGCGGAAGGGGATGTCTACGCCGCGCGCGAAGCGGGTTCGACAACGGAGGTAGCGCAGCGCCGGATGCATGTCGGTGGAACCGGCACGCACGTATCAGCGTTTCCACCAATATGGAAAACGCGAGGCCGGCCGATGTTGCAGAGAGGACGTGAACAATCGATCCGAGGCCCATTGTGACGACATCTGCAACGAACGGCGTGAATGGCGTGCCATCCGAAACCCCCGACGCAACAGCGGCTTCCGGCGACGCCGAACGCGCCCCGTCGATCCTGCTGGTCGACGACGAGCCGAACGTGCTGTCGGCGCTCAGGCGCGTGCTTCGTCCCACCGGCTACGACGTCCTGACCGCCGACAGCGGCGAGGCCGCACTCGCGATCCTGGCGTCGACGGAGATCGACCTGATCGTGTCCGACATGCGGATGCCGCACATGAGCGGCGCGGAATTTCTGGCGCGCGCACGGGCGTTGTACCCGGACACGATGCGCATCCTGCTGACCGGTTATGCGGAGATCGCGTCGGTCGTGCAGGCCGTCAACGAAGGCGGCGTGTACCGCTACCTGAACAAGCCGTGGGACGATCACGACCTGCTGCTGACCATCGAGCAGGCGTTGGAGCAGCGTAGTTTGCGCCGCGAAGCGGCCCGGCTGGCCGCGCTGACGGAAGCGCAGAACGACGCGCTGCGCCGGTTCAACACGGAACTCGAAACGCAGGTGCGTGCGCGCACCGAGGAGCTCGGCCAGACCGTGATGTTTCTCGAGGCCGCGCAACGCGACCTGAAAAGCAGCTTCACGGCGATGGTGCAGGTCTGCGCGAGCATGATCGAACTGCGTTGCGGCGCTGCCAGCGGCCACGCGATGCGGGTCGGCGAGATCGCGCGCCGGCTCGCGCTGGCGGCGCAGATGAGCGAGCTGCACGCGCAGGACGTCTATTTCGCGGGGCTGCTGCACGGCATCGGCAAGCTGTCGCTACCGGACGAATTGCTGCACAAGCCGCTCACGCGGATGACGACGGACGAGCAGCGGCTGTTCCACGAGCATCCGTTGCGGGCGCAGATGGTGCTGACACCCGTCGCGCAATTGCACAAGGTCGCGTCGATCGTGTTGCACCAGTACGAGCGCTTCAACGGGCGCGGCACGCCGGACGGGCTGCTCGGGGAAGCGATCCCGCCCGGCTCGCGGATCGTGGCGATCGCCCGCGATTTCGAAGGGCTGCGCCACGGCGAAATCGGCGCGCCGCATTCGATCGAGCAGGCGATCGACGTGTTGCGTTCGCAGGCCGGCGTGCGTTACGACCCGCTACTGGTCGAGCGCTTCACCGAGCTGATGCGCGACCCCGCGAGTCTCGGCATCGCGGCATCCGTCGCCGAGATCCGGTCGGCGCAACTGCGCGAAGGCATGCGGCTCGCCGACGATCTGCGCACGCATCGCGGCGTGCTGCTGATGACGAAGGGCAGCGTGATGTCCGCGCATCAGATCGAACTCGTGCGGCGCTTCGAGACGCGCGAAGGGACGCCGTTCGACATCCTCGTGCTGGCCGGCCCGGCGGCGTCGGCGCAGGCGCCCGACGCAGGCGCGCCGCCGGCGTGACGGTCGCGGTGCGCGTTCGACCGCGCACCGCGACGATGCCTTCACCCAGCCTCGGGCGCCCGACCATGCACGGCACCTACAACGTCCCGCTTGTCCTGCTGTCGCTCGCGATCGCGACGCTGGCCTCCTACACGACGCTCGACCTCGCGGCGTTCATTTCGCTGCTCGACAACCCGAAGCTGAAGCGGGCCTGGCTGGCGGGCGGCGCGGCGGCGATGGGCACCGGCATCTGGTCGATGCATTTCGTCGGCATGCTCGCGTTCTCGCTGCCGATCCCGCTCGGCTATGCATGGCAGGGCACGGGCATCTCGCTGGCGATCGCCGTGCTCGTGTCGTACTTCGCGCTGAACGTCGTCACGCGCGCGCGGCTCGGCTGGCGGCGGCTGTGCGCGGGCGGCGTGCTGATGGGCGGCGGGATTGCCGGCATGCATTACACGGGCATGGCCGCGATGCACATGCAGCCGGCCATTCGTTACGATGCCGCGCTGTTCGCCGCATCGATCGGCATCGCGGTGATCGCATCGACGGCCGCGTTATGGATCGCGCAGGCATTGCGCGCGCGGCAGGCGCGCCACGCGACCGTGCAGCGCATCGGCGCGGCCGTCGTCATGGGCGCGGCCATCACCGGCATGCACTACACGGCGATGGCCGCCGCGCATTTCGCGCCGGATGCACGGTGCGGCGCCGCGCAAGGGGTCGACGCGCCGTGGCTCGCGACGACGGTCGCGCTGTTTACGATGGCGACGCTGGTCGTCACGCTGATGCTGTGCCGTTTCGATGCGCGCACCACCTTCCTGCGCGGCATGACCGACACGCTCGAGCGGCTTGTGCGGTTGCGAACCGACGAACTCGAACGCGCGCTGCGCCGCTACGAGCAAACGACGCAGATGCTGCAGCGCACGCGCGAGAACATGGCGGCCGAGATCGACGAACGCAAGGCCGCGCACGCGCAGCTCGAACAGGAGAAGGACGAACAGCGGCGCTTGCTGCATGCGCTCGCGGAAACGCACGACCAGTTGCTGCAGTCGGAAAAGCTCGCGTCGATCGGCCAGCTCGCGGCCGGTGTCGCGCACGAGATCAACAATCCGATCGGCTTCGTCAGCGCGAACCTCAATACGTTGAAGGCATGGGTGCGCAACTTGCTCGACGTGATCGCCGCGCACGAAGCCGCGCTGCCGCAGCTCGATCCGACCACCCGCGACACGCTGACAGCCGTGCGCCGGGCCGCGGATCTCGACTACGTCCGCGACGAGATCGTGACGCTGATCGACGAATCGATCGACGGCGCGCTGCGGGTGCGGCGCATCGTGCAGGACCTGCGCGATTTCTCGCGCCCGGCCAGCGACGAATGGCGCGTCGTCGATCTGCACGCGGGGCTCGAGAGCACGCTCAACGTCGTCCACAACGAACTCAAGTACAAGGCCGACGTCGTGCGCGACTACGGCGATATCCCGCCCGTCGAATGCCTGCCGTCGCAATTGAACCAGGTATTCATGAACCTGCTGGTCAACGCGGCGCAGGCGATTCCCGAGCATGGCGTGATCACGATCCGCACGTCGAGCGACGGCGATCAGGTGTCGATCGAAATCAGCGATACCGGCGCGGGCATGACGCCCGACGTCATGCGGCGGATCTTCGATCCGTTCTTCACCACGAAGCCGGTCGGGCAGGGCACGGGGCTCGGGCTGTCGGTGTCGCACGGGATCGTCGAGCGCCATCGCGGCACGATCGACGTGACGAGCGCGCCGGGGCGCGGGACCACCTTCCGGATCCGCTTGCCGGTCCGGCGTGCCGTCGACCGTGCGAGTGCGGCGGCGCTGGAGCAACGCGCGTGACGCGATCGCCGCCCGCCGCTCGCGGGAACCCGCCGCGCACGTCGCGCGTCACGCCGGTCGCTTGCGGCGCTGACGACGAAAGAAATGCCAGAACATCGCGCTCGCGTCCGGCCCCGTCGCGGAATGGAACGGCTCGCGCGGGTCGCCGCCGCTCCATGCATGCGGCAGCCGGTGGACGATGCACACCCTGACGACGAGCCGCCCGGCCTTCAGATAATCGACGTAAGCGGCATCGTCCCGCGCGTAGCTGTGTTGTTCGCCGACGCGGATCGCGCCGTGTTCGTCGACGAGCCGGTTGAGCCGCGCGAATGCGATGCCGAGCTGCGTCGCGTTCCGGTCGGTGACGACCGTATCGAGCGCACCGTGCACGACGAGCGCCGGCATGCCCGGATAGGACGCGACGTCGGCGCAGGCGTCGAGCGCATCGAGCGGGTCGTCGCGGATGCCGCGTCGCATCAGGCTCATCGCGGCCATCGCCGACGACGGCGGGGCAATGGCCGGCCCCGAGTGCAGGCCCACCGCCGCGAAACGGTCGGGATACCGAATCGCCAGTGCCGCCGCGAGCCCCGCGCCGGCCGACAGGCCCGCCACGTAGATCCGGTCGCGATCGAAGCCATGGTGCCGCACGATCGCATCGACCAGCGACACGACGGCCGCGGCTTCGGACTGCGTCGCATCACCATGCCAGTGCCAGCAGCGGTGCGCATGCGCGGTCTTGGCCTGCTCGGGAAACAGCACGGCGAACCCCGCACGCTCGGCGAGGCGGCACATGCGCGTGCCCGCTGCAAACGATTCGGCGGTCTGCTTGCAGCCGTGCAGCATGACGACGACCGGCAGCGCGGCTGTCGCGGCCGGCGCGGCGGGAAGATAGAGCGCGTACGCAAGATGATTGACGAGGCGGCCGGCGCTCGGGCCAGCGGAGTGAAACGAGCGCAGCCACGTGCCGGGCGGCGTGTCGGACGCCGCGCGTGCGGCATGCGCGGTGTGCGTGCGCTTGGCGGAACGGACGCTGGCCGCCGGCGTGGAGGCCCGTCGAGGGATTTTCCCGGCGGCTTTTTGCGGCGTCTTGGCGGAAGCGACTTTCGGTGCGGCCTTTTTGGCGGCCGGCCGCGCCCTGCCGGCCACCTTCTTCGGCCGCGCACCGGTCGCGATTGAGAGGAGTTCGAGAGGCCGCAGCCAGAGGCTGGATCGTTTCCTGGGCATATGCAGTTTCGTGCCGGCTGCCGGCTGCCGGCCGCGGCAGTGCGAGGCGGCCGGATTCGCCGTCGGGATGAAAGTCGACCGGCTGCGGAGCAAGGTTCGTGCTGCCGCCCGCGACCGCAGCGGAACCGGGCGGCCGAGCGCATGCAACGGAAAAACGCGATCCTGCGTCGCGGCGGCGATTCGACCCGGCCAAGCGGAATGGTAACCGTCCGATGTGACTTGTGTGCGAACCGCAATGCCGAAGTCCGCTTCCACCCTGCCGCGCGCAGCGCTACCGGCGATCCAGCAGCGTGTCGCTCAGAACCGCGAACGCCGCGCCCGGCAACGCATTCAGATGTTCGACCACGCGGCTGACCGGATAGAACGACTCGACCGCATCGTCGAGAATGCCGACGCCGATCAGTTCGACGCGCCGTGCGCGCAACGCGTCGACGCGTGCGTGCAGGTCGGTGCGTAGGATCGCCGGGTGGCCGTCGCCGGTGGCCGGGGAACCGTCGGACAGCACCATCAGGATGCGCCGGCGTGCGCGCGTCGACAACAGCCGTTCCGCGGCCCAGCTCAATGCCTCGCCGTCGGGATTCTCGTGCCCGCATTCGAGGCACGCGATGCCGCTCGGGTTGTCGGAATCGAACCGCTTGTAGACCCGCAGGTCGAGCCGTTCGACGAACCGGTTGTAGCCGAACGTGCTGTGACCGTCGTCGATCCAGCGCTGGTAGTGCGCGCGCATCGCCGCATCCTCGGCGGAACTGTAGCCGAGCACTTCGCACGCGAAGCCGAGCTGAATCAGCGCGTCGCACAGCGCGGCCGCGCAGAGCGTCGCGAGTTCGATCTTGCTGCCCGCCATCGAGCCGCTGCAGTCGATCAGCAGGCTGACCGCCGCGTCGCGCCCGGGCGTCGCACGCCTGACGCGAAACGGCGTGCGGTAGCCGGGGGACGTCGCGACGCGGGCGAGCGCCGCACGGTCGAGATCGCCGCGTTCCTGTTCGCGCTTCCAGCGGGTGTGCTCGTCCACCTTCAGCGCCCGTTCGAGCTGCCGCTTGAGCGCCCCGGTCTGGGCGCGGGCCGCGCCGAGCAGACGATGCCAGCGCGCCGGTTCGCCGCGGCCGGTGAAGTCCGCCACCGTGTCGAATGCGGTGGTCAGCGGGACCGACAGCAGCGGCCGGTTCTCCGTCGACAGGCGGATCGCGCCGGCGGACGCATCGCCCGGCGTCGGCGGTTGCGTCGACGTTGCCGTGTCGGCGATCGTCGCGGCGCCGGATTCGGCGGCGGCAGGCGCGCGCGCATCGTCCGCCGCGCCCTGGCCGTCCGGGTCGAACTCGGCGGCGATCGCGTCGCTGTCGATCGTGCTGCCCGGATCGGCCGTGAACATCATGTTGTTGGCGCCGGCCGACGCCAGCGCGCGCACGCGTTCGACGATGCGCCGCGCCGCGCGGATGCTGTCGGCCGTCGACGTCGCGGCGCGCGCTTCGTCGACGACATCGTCGCAGGCGGCCAGCGTCGCGTCGAGCGACGGCAGGCGCTCGACGGCTGCGGGCCGCTCGTCCCACAACGCGCGCTCGATGCGCCACAGCAGCTTGTCGCGCCATGCGACGCGCGGCCACCGGCGCAGCGTATCGGCGCCGGTCACTGTCCGCATCCGGCGCAGGAACGCCTGCGCGCCGGGATAACGCGCGACGAGGCACGCGGCTGCGCGGCGGTCGTCGATCGCCTGCGCGAGCGCGCGCACGGCGGGCGATGCGAGCGCGGCCACGGTGTCGCTGGCGCCGAAGCGCAGGCGCGCCGCATGCAGGTCGACGAAGCCGGTGAGGGCAGCGTCGTCGATCTCGCCGGCGAGCCATCTGTCGGGCAGCACCAGCACGTCGTGCTTGATGGCCGGGCCGTGGCTCGCGAACCGCACGTCGATGCCGTGCCGTTGCGCGAGCGTGCGCGCGAGGCGGCCCAGACGCTGCGCGCGTGCGTCGTCGTCCCGGTTCATCGGCTTCACCCGTCCACGTCGATGTAGTGACGGATGATGGTGCGAATCAGGTCGGCGTCTTCCGTGTCGACTTTCGCGTAGATCGTCGGGCCGGCGGCGGCTTCGGGGTCGCCGGTACGCAGCATCAGTTCGGCCCAGTCGAGCAGGCGCCGTGTCGAGAACGCGCTCGCCAGATCCTCGCGAACGAACGCGGCGCGGCAGTCGGCCGCGATCGCGGCGAGCGTGTCGGCCATCGCGGGCGACATCGCCGCGCCGAAGGTCCGCTGCAGCACGTGCGCCTCGTCGGCCGGCGGCAGATAGTCGAGGTGGTACACGCGCCAGCGGTCGAGGAACGCCTCGTTCATCACGTTGGCGCCCTGGTACAGGTGGCGGAACCGTCCCATCGCGCCCACCGCGTTGGCGGTCGCGAACAGCCGGAACGACGGATGCGGGGCGACGATCTCGTTGCCTTTCTCCTTCAGCAGCAGGCTGCCGCCCGGCTCGAGCACGGCGGTCAGCACCGCGAGGATCGCCGGTTCCGCGAAGTCGATCTCGTCGACGATGAGCCACAGTCCTTCGCGCATCGCGGTCGGCAGCACACCGTCGATCCAGACCGTCTCGCCGCCCTTGACGGTCCAGAAGCCGACGAAGTCGCCCACTGTCGTCTGGCCGTTCATGTTCGAGCGCAGCACGCCGTGGCCGGTCCGCGCGGCGGTCTGTTCGATCAGGCTCGTCTTGCCGGTGCCCGTGTGGCCGATCAGCAGGATGCGGCGGTTCTCGACGACATCCTCGAGCGCGCTCGTCGCCCGCGCGGTAAACAGGTAGGCCGGATTCGGCGGCGGTACGAGCGGGCCGCCGGGGCCGCGCGGCATCGGCACGCCGCCGACGCGCACGAGGTGGGCCGCATCGGGGGCCGCGGCCGGTCGCGACGCATGCGCACGACGCAAGTCCTGCATGAATCCGTCGCGATGCGCGGGCGGTGCGCGGTCGTCGGACGCGCGCCGCACGAAGCCTTCCCGAAGCCACTTGTGCAGCTTCGCGTCGAGATTGTCGGCATCGACGACGGTATCGACCGACGTGCTGCCGTCGGGCCGGTGATGCTGGATGCGGAACAGGTGCGCGCGCTCGGAGCGGCTGACGAGCCATTGTCCGGCGGACGGGTCGGCCGGGTGCCGGTAGACGCCGAGTACCGGCGGCGCGGAGGAGGGGGCGGCGGGTGCATTCATGGTGGCGGACGGGCGTGGTCGGTCAGCGCTTCATGGCTTCGATGCATCGTGCCGATTGTATAGGCTTGCCGAGCGAGAGGTCGTGCTGGCGTTGCCGGGTTTCCCGGGTTGGGGGCGATCGTCCGGACGACCGACCTGATCACGGCGTTGCCGCGTCATGTCGGCCAGACCCTGGCTCAGGCGAGCGGCCTGGCGGTTCATGCCTGCCCGGTCCCGGTCGAAGGCTTCGCGGTACGGCAGCATTGGCAGGCGCGCGATCACCACGAGGCCGGCGACCGGTGGCTGCGCGGCGTCGTGATTCGACCGTTCGGTGCGGCGCCCTGACCGGCGGCTTCGGCGTTCGGGATCGACACAGGACGTCGCGCGGCGGTTTCCGGGCGGTAGCCGTATCAGGCCCGATTCGTCGTTTCGACGCCGAAGCGGTCCACCACGAATTCGGTGAAGCTGCGAAGCTTCGGTGATTTCCGCGTCTCTTGCAGATAAAGCAGCGTCATCGATCGTTCGGGAGCGGCGAAGTCCGGCAGGATCTCGATGAGGCGCTGCTCGCGAATGTCGTCGCGTATCAACATCGAAGGAAGCATCGCGATACCGAGCCCGCTCAATGCCGCCCGGCGCAACGCATCCGCACTGTCGGTCTTCAGTCTGCCGTCCACGGCGACGCTCATCGGCCCGTCCGGACCTTCGAGCATCCATCGCGATTGCGCCGCGTGCCACGCCGATCGAGGCGGATAGGCATACGTCAGGCATTGATGCTCGCCAAGCGTGTGCGGGGCGGTCGGTGCGCCATGTTCGGCAACGTACGCGGGCGATGCACAGAGCACCAGCCGGTACGGCGCGAGCGGACGCGCGACCACGTCCGCGCCGGCGAACGCGCCGATGCGAATGGCTGCCTCGAAACCTTCATCGAACAAATCGGCGAGCGAATCGGTGGCGACGATATCGAGCTTGATCTCGGGGTAGCGCCGGTAATAGTCCGGGAGCGCGGGAATCAGGCACTCGTTCGTAAACACCACGGGCGCCGTCACGCGCAAGCGCCCGCGCGGCTGCTGCAGATGATCGAGCGCCAGCCGCTCCGTATCGTCGACCAGACCGAGGACTTCGACGCATCGCGCGTAGTAGGCGTGGCCGAACGCGCTGACTTTCTGCTTGCGCGTCGTGCGGTGGACGAGGACCGTGCCCAGGCGGCTTTCCAGCGCCTGCAGGTAGTTGCCGACCATGGTCGGCGACAGATCGGACGCTTGCGCGGCCGCGGTCAGGCTACCCGTTTCCACGATACGGACGAATACGGCCATCGCCTTGAGGAGATCCATTGCGCAATGGTACTGGATTCTGTTTCAAGGCGACGCGCGTTGATCGGCCGCCGCTTCGGTCATACATTGCGACATCCACGCGAAAGGAGGGCAGCCATGCTGTATGAACTCACGACGTTGTCGTGTCCGCTTACAGACCAGGATAGGGTGTCGCGCCGCGCGCATCGCTGGGTATCCGATGCCGGCGCGCCAGGGAGGCTACTGGGCGCATGGCGCACGGAGATTGGCGAGTTGTCGCGGATCGTCGTGCTGAGGGGCTTCGACACGACGGATGAATTGCAACACGAACGCAACCGGGCCTTGAGCGCCGGGCAACCTTTCGGGATTGAAAGCGCGTCCGTTCGATTGACGATGGAAAGCTATGCGCTGTTTCCTTTTCTACCCGAGATCGAACCGCGGGTATTCGGCGATTTCTACGAGATTCGCCGCTACTGGCTGAAAGCCGGCGGTATCGCGCCGACCATTTCCGCGTGGGAACGGGCGGTGGGCCCGGCCAAAGACTATACGTCGCATCTCGTTTGCAACATGTACGCGCTCGATGGACCGCCGCGTATCGTGCACATCTGGGGATTCTCGAGTCTGGAAGAGCGGATGGCGTTGAGAAAACGGCACTACGCGGCGGGTCTCTGGCCACCGGCCGGCGGCCCGGAACAGATCGAAAGGGCGACGTCGACGATCGCGTTGCCGGAGGCGTGGTCGCCGTTGCATTGAATGCGCCGCCGGCGCAGGCCGTTTTGGGGGCAGTGCGCCGATCGGTCACGCGCCGGCTGTATTGCCGCGATTGCCCGACCGGGCGGTGAGCGCCGGCCACTCCGCTCGAGCTGGACGGATCGGGCGGAGAAGCGCGGTGCGACGGTGGGCGCCGCTCGCGCGAGCCTCGACGAGCGATGCTAGGCGATCGTGCCGGATACGGCATCGAGCAGCCAGCTTGCGACGCGCCGGCTCGCGTGGCTGCGGCTGCTCGCGCGTCGTTGGATCAACGATGTTTGCGCGAGACATGCGAGCGGCATCGCGTCGAATTTCACCAGCTCGCCGGCAGCCAGATGGTCCGCAACCAGCGACTGGCGCGCGAGCGCGACGCCGGCGCCGCGGCGAGCAGCCTCGATCATCAACCCTGCGTCGTTGAACACGATCCGCCTGCGCGGTTGCCGGATCTCGCATCCGTTGAGTTCATGCCACGCGTCCCACGACTGGTGGCGCGATCCGCCGAGACGGCTGCAGTCGTCCTCGAGCAACCTCATCCCCGCGAACGGCTCCGCGCGACACGCAGGGCTTGGCCGGCTGCCCGGCGCGTGGACCGGTACGAGCACGTCATCGGCTGTCGTCATCCGTTCTCCCGGCATGCCCGCCTTCGGATGCAGGCGGATCGCGAGATCGAATTCGCCGTCGTCGATCGCGACGATCTCGTCCGACACGTGCACCTCGAGACTGATGTCTTCGAATGACAGGGACAGCGCTTCGAGCCGGGGAGCGAGCCAGCAGTGCGCGAACGACGAAACGACGGACAGGCGAACCGTTTCCCGGCGATCGGCGAGCCGGCTGTCGGCTCTCGCGAGCGTTCGCAGCACGCCTTCCGCCGTGGCCAGATAGGCCAGGCCATCACGGGTGAGTGCGAAGCGGCCCTGCTCTCGATGGATCAGGCACGTCCCGAGGCGCGTTTCGAGCGCGGCCACGCGCTGGCTGATCGCACTCTGCGACACGCCTATTTCGACAGCCGCCTGCCTGAAGCTCTTCAGCCGGGCGACCGCCTCGAAGGCCCGAAGCAAGTGCGTTTGGGGCGGATCACGGCGTACGGGCATCATCAGACCTTATAGCTGATAAGAAAAACGCGATCGACAGCGACCATCCGGACCCATAGATTACCCGGACGGAATCAAAAGACAAGGGAACGGCGATGACGAATCAGTTCGAGATGCTGGCGCGCTGGACCGCCTGGGCGAATGAGCGCATGTATCAGGCATGCGCCGGCCTTTCATCGGATGAGTATTTTCTCCCACGCGCATGCGCGTTCGGCTCGATCCACCATACGCTCAATCATCTGCTTGCCACGGACCGCATCTGGCTCGGCCGGCTCTCCGGGGAGGGCCACGCCATCCCGGCCCTGGACTTTGTCGTCTGCGACGATTTCGACAGCCTGCGGACCGAACGGCGAGCCGAGGACGAGCGGCTCGCGCGCATCGTCGGCGCTGTCGCGCGCAACGACCTGAACGCCGACGTGAACTACACGAGCATGGACGGAACGCCGCAGCGCAAACCGCTCGGGCTGGTCCTTTCTCATCTTTTCCTTCATCACGCGCACCATCGCGGTCAGGTTCATGCGTTGCTGTCGCAAACGCCCGTTGCGCCGCCCGCCCTCGACGTCACGTATTTTCCGCTCGGGTGATCCGAGCTCGAGTGGAAAGAGCGGCGCGTGCGGGCGGAAAGTGCGACGATCAGGTGTACTGGATGTGCCGCGCCGCTCACGCGATCGGCCACTGCAGGATCACGATCCCGTCGTTGTAGTCGCGGTCGGCGCCGTCTTCGGCGCCGAGCCAGCCGAGCCAGACGGTATGGCCGGCGGACAGCGGCGCGAGCCGCGCATCGGTCGCGGATGGCCGGCCGTTGGCCGACGCGTCGATCCGGATCCTGCCGCCGCGCGAGTTCAGCGTGAACTGCCTGACGCCGTCGTTGCCGTTGCCCGCGAACGACGCGGCCGGTTCCGGTGCGTCGTCGATGAACAGCTTCAGGTCCTGCCGGTCGGCGGCATTCGCGTAGAAGGTCGCCTTGAAATCGGTATTCGGCGGCAGCGTGAAGCTGCCGTTGCGGTCGGACGACGGCTGGAAACCGGGCTGCTTCGTGTCGGGCCGGCTGCCGGCGATCTCGATCGTCGTTTCCCAGCGGAAGTAACCGGACACCGCGCCGTCGCGATCGAGCACCGCGAAATCGGCCGTGCAGGCGGTGGTGCCGGCCGCCAGCACCTCGCTGCGCCACACGTGGTCTTTCATCGGCCGGCACGACGGATGAAGCAGGTCGTCGCCGTCCGGCACCGGCTTGGCGGCATCGCGCACTTCCGCTTCGATCGGCGCGACGATGCCGGCGTCCTTCAACGCGAACCGGACGAACAGCACGCTCAGCTCCGCGCGCAGCGCCAGCGCGGTTTCGCGCAGATGAAGCTCGTCGCCGGGCGACAGGCCGGCAAACAGCCGGTTGTCGTTGTGGCCGACCTGCCCGGCGTCGCCCGGGCTCAACACGTAGATGTGCCGGCCGTCGATCACGGTCGGCGCATCGGCGTTCCGGCTCGCATCGGGGTGGGCCGACAGCAGCGTGACGGCGTCGACGACCGCGAGCACATCGCAACGAAGACCAGACATGAGCACCTCCTGCGCAACAAGGGGGCGGCACGGGCAGCCGTCGCGCGGCCGCCCGCCTGCCGCGATCAGTTATGGATCGAGATGAACGGATCCCACGAGAAGCAGCCCTGGCTCTGGCAGTTGCGATCGATGATCTGGAACTGGAAGTGGTAGGTCACGCGGCCGACCTTCAGGCATTCCGACGACCAGTAGTAGTTCGCGACTTTCTGGCACGTCGGCACTTCCGGCTTGCTGGTGTTCGGCACCGGGATCGACGCTTCCGCCACCCGCGGCGTCGGCGTCGAGATCAGGTCGTTGCCGACGTTGCCGATGAACTTGTAGAACACCACCTGGTTCTCGAAGCCCAGCGACAGGCTCGTTTCACGCCAGCGGATCAGGTCGCCGACCTGCGCTTTCAGATCGAGCTCGCCGCCTGCCTGCCCGGAGATGACGTTGTCCTGGTTGGTCACCATATAAACATAACGCCAGTCGATCAGCGTCGGAGCGGCCGGGTTTTTGCTGGGATTCGGATATTTTTTGAGAATGGTTTCGGTATCGAACGAAACGAGCACATCGGTAACGCGTGACATGGAAGCTCCCGTTTGAAGTAATGGGACTTATCGTTGCGCGAATTGCTTCGTGCGGCCGCCATCGCCTTGTGCCGCAAGGATTTGCTCCGGAGGCGGCAGGTGCTGAAGCGACGGCGAATGCAGATTATCCCGTTCGGTTAATTATGGAAGCTGTAAAAGTAAACAGGTCGTTATGATTAAATCGATTAGTAATTTTAAAATCGGAATCAATCGATTCGATACGCCACATAAATATGGCGACATTGAATCTGTTAATCGTTTGACCGATTATCGGCGGGGAGGAGGAAACGCCGGCGGGCCGTTTACCGGTAGGTCCACAGCCGGTGCAGCACGAACGTCGTCGGCGGGATCAGCAGCGCGATCGCGACGATGCTCATCCCGCGCGACAGGTCGAGTGCTTCGGCGCCGCGCGCCAGCAGCATCGTCTCGACGAAGCCGACCAGCGTGACCGCGAGAAAGCGCACCAGGTTGCGCGTGCGCACCGTCGACGCGAAGCTCCACAGCGTATTCGCGAGATACGAGAACGCGGTCGCGCACAGGAAGGCGACCGCGTTCGCGGCCACCAGCGTCGCGTCGAACAGCGCGAACATCGCCGCGGCGATCAGCGTGTGGAGCGCGGTCGAGCACAGCCCGGACACGCCGAAGCGCACGAGCCGCGTGCGTTCGGCGTGGAGCAGGTCGATCATGGCGGCGCGCATGTGTCAGCGGGCGCCGATCCGCGCGCGGGTCGGCTGCGTGCGGCGGCGGGCGGCCTGGCGGCGCGCGTCGCGCGCCACCGGCAGCTCGATCACCTTGGCGTGCACCTGGTAGCGGCGGCGGATCAGGTAGACGGGCCGTTGCTTCGACTCGTCGTAGATTCGCCCGATGTATTCGCCGACGACACCGATCCCGATCAGTTCGATGCCGCCAATGAACAGCGTGACCGAGATCAGCGACGCGTAGCCGAGCACCGGATTGCCGAACAGCAGCGTGCGGAAGATGATGAACGTGCCGTACAGGAACGCGAGCGCGGCGATGCCGACGCCGATGTAGGTCCAGCTGCGCAGCGGCACCGTGCTGAAGCTGGTGATGCCTTCCAGCGCGAAATTCCACAGCTTCCAGCCGGAGAACTTCGAGTGCCCGGCGCTGCGCGGGTCGCGCTGGTACTCGACGATCACGGTCTTGTAGCCGACCCACGCGAACAGCCCCTTCATGAAACGGTGCCGCTCGGGCAGGCTGCGCAGCGCATTCACGACCCGGCGATCCATCAGCCGGAAATCGCCGACGTTCTCCGGCAGTTTCACGTCCGACAGCATGTTGTGCACACGGTAGTAGATCGCGGCGGCGGTGCGCTTCGCGAACGAATCGCACGCGCGGTTGCTGCGTTTCGCCGCGACGACTTCCGCGCCGTCGCGCCAGTGCTCGATCATCACGGGGATCAGGCTCGGCGGATCCTGCAGGTCGGCGTCGAGCGGAATCACCGCGTCGCCGGTGGCTTCGTCGAGGCCGGCCGTCAACGCCGCTTCCTTGCCGAAGTTGCGGGTGAGGTCGATCACGCGCACGCGCGGCTCGGTGGTGCCGATCCGGACCAGGCGCTCGAGCGTGTCGTCGCGGCTGCCGTCGTTGACGCAGACGATCTCGAAGCGGATCGCGTCGATGGCCGTCAGCAACGGCATCACGACGTCGAAGAAGCGCTCGACGGCCTCGCCTTCGTTATAGAACGGCACAACCAGCGAAACGAGCGGTGTGTAGCGTGGTTCCCGCATGATGACTCCCCTTGTCATGTCGCGTCACCGGTCGGCGCCGATGGTCGGGCGGCCGGTGCGGCGCATTCCGTACGCCGGGCGGTGGTGCGGCCGGACCGGATGCGTGAATCCGGTATCGGTCGAGTGGTCGTGCGCGTCGGGCATCGACGGCACGTCGTGTCTTTCCTGCGCGATCCGGCCGACGAGCAGCGCGAGCGACGCCAGCGTGACGAGCGGCATGAACTGGAACGGCAGATGCGGCATGACCGCGAGACCGGCGAACGGCATCAGCCACAGCAGCATCAGCCATTCGCGATCGAAGCGCCGCCAGCCGTGGGTCCACGCATAGCGGGCGTACCACGCGATCACGAGGCCATACCAGGTCAGGTCGTAGTCGTACAAATACGGGCTGACGAGCAGGCACGCGCATACGAGCGTCGCGGCGCGCAGCGCATAGGAGCACGCGCCGCGCCATGCGTAGACGACGGCGATCGCGGCTGCCGCGGCCGACAGCAGTTGCAGGCCGCGCGCGACGAGCACGGGCCAGCCGGCCATCGTCGCGAGCGCGAACACGGACGGCATGCGCGCGAGCTTCGCGTGACCGGTGCCGACGACCGCGTAGACGTTGCCGATCACGTGCGCGAACGTGATCCACGGGCCGATGCCGAACGCGAGTGTCGCGAGCGCGACGCTGCCGGCGATCGTCGCGGCCCACGCGGCCAGCGCGCGCCACTGGCCCGCGCACAGCAGCGCGAGCGGGAACAGCACCGCGAGCTGCGGCTTCATCGTCAGCAAGCCGAAGCAGATGCCCGCCACCGCAGGCCGGCGGTTCAGCGCGAGCAGGCCGACGCCGGCGAGCATCGCGGTGAAGAGGCTGGTCTGGCCGACGATCACGGTGAGGAATGCACCCGGGAACGCGAGCGCGCACAGCCAGGCGGCATCGCGCTGGACGATCGCGTGGATCGTCGCGGCGAACAGCGCATACGTGACGGCGAGCCACAGCACGAGCGCAAGCGTGTACGGCAGCCAGCCGAGCGGCAGCACGAGCAGCAGCATCGTCGGCGGATAAAGCCACGGCAGCGCGCCGCCCGCGAGCGTCATCGTCGGGACGGCCAGCTTCTGGACCGCGAACAGCGCGGGGAAATGCCACGCGTCGGCGCCGTGGCCGTGCGCGGCGAGCCACGCGGCGCTCCAGATCGGCGAGAAGTCCTGCGACAGCGGTTCCAGCGCGCCGTTGTGCGACAGGAGCACGCGCGTCACGTAGATCACGATGAACAGCAGTTCGGTCAGCAGCGCGGCGGCCGCGTAGAGGCGCACGCGGTCGCGATTGAGCCAGTGCGGGTAGCGGCGCGGGCCGGCGATCGGCAGCTCCGGATGCACGTCGACGGATGCATGCAGGTGACGGGCGAACGCAGGCGTTTTCATCGTGCGCTCCCGGATGCGAGCGCCGTGCGGCGCACGACGACGAACAGCACCGCGAGCAGCACGATCGGCCCGATCTGCGGCAGCTTCATCAGCCGGTTCAGCATCTCGAAGATCGGCAGCAGCCACGCGAGCACGAGGATGCCCTGGTCGCCCGGCAGCCAGCCCTCGTCGAGACCATGCGCGATCAGGCAGAAGACCGCGATGCCGAGCCACGTCAGTTCGTAGTTCCACAGATACGGCGTGGTCAGCAGCGTGGCGACCGCCAGCACCGCGCCGCGCAGGCGCATGTCGCGCGTACGGCGCCACACGCCGATGGCCGCGGCGATCGCGAGCAAGGCTACCGCCGCCTGTGCCGCGAGCGCGGCGGCCACCGGTGCGCCCGCGAGCCGCAACGCGGCGAACGGCGTCGGCGACGCGAGCCAGTACGACGCGAGCATGAAGTGCTGCTCGCGTACCGTCGACATCGCATGCGACAACCCGTGCAGGGCGGCCGGGCCGGCCAGTGCGACACCGGCCGCCGCGAACAGCGCCGCGCTGATCGCCGCCGCCGCGAACGTGCGCCAGGCGCGTGTCGCGATCAGCACGAACGGGAACACCACGGCCAGTTGCGGCTTGATCGCGAGCAGGCCGATCAGCACGCCGGCCACGACGGGGCGCTTGCCGAGCAGGTGCAGCGCCAGCGCGGCGAGGCCGGCGGTCAGGATGCTGTTCTGCCCGAACAGCGCGGACATGCACACGGCCGAGTACGCGACCACGACGAGCGCCGCGGCGCGCGGCACGGGAAGGTGCGCGCGCAATCCCGACAGCCTCGAGACGGCGAACGCATAGCATAAAAGACTGCCCGCGAAAAAGAGGAAGTAAGCGGGCAGGAAAGGCACGAGGGCAACCGGCGCGATGAACAGCAGCATCGTCGGCGGATAGAGCCAGGGAAGCGGCCGGTGTTGAAGAAACGCACCGAAGTGCGCGAACTCGGCCTGCACGAATGACGACGGGTCGTAGGCCGATGCGGCATGGCCTTGCAACACGAGATGGGAAGCAGTCCAGAAGACCGAGAAGTCGGTGCCCGGACGGGCGATTGCGCTCGACGTGAAGCCGTCGGTCACGACGCCCCACACCACCAGCAGCGCGGCGAAGAGCATCAGCATGATGCAGCTGTACGGAATGATCCGGTCCGCCGTCAGCCATTGAGCGCAGCGGACGGCGCGATCGCGCGTTTCACGATTGGCTGTGTACATGATGCCCCGTATGTCGTGGTGGCTGCGTGGTCTGTCGCGGCCGTCTGATGTTGTCGTGCCTGCGGATCGAATCGCGTTGAAACCGCGTTGTCCGGTGAATTCATTGTTGAAGAAAAAATCGCGCGATGCAAACCACGCACTGGCAGACGATATGGGGACTGTCGAATAACGGGCTTGAAAACCCCGTTTTCAGGTATGAGAAATCCACGCGATCGGGTTTCATGTTTCCGGCGTGAAACATTCCGCGATTTTTACCGGCGTTGCAGCCCGCCGAACGCGCGGCACGCGACCGGCTTACCGCGTCCGGGAAAGTCCCAACGAAATTTTTTCCGGCCTTTGTGCAGCGCGACGACCGACATTCGGACCAGCCGCACCGGCGTCCCCGGATCGTTCAAATTTGAAACATATCGGTCATCGGGCCTGGGTCAGGGGAATGCCGACATCGCTGGAACCCTTGACACGCCTCGATTTCGGTGAGCATGGCCTGCTCTTTGCGTAAGCGTTGGCACGGCAGTCGACGATGTGGCGACCGGCGGTTCTGAAGGCAGACACATGGAACCGGCCTCGGCGCCACATGCGGAAAAAATGACCGGAGCGCGCAGGGGAATACACAGCGCCAGGTCGACGAACCGCGCAAACGATCGTCGATCGACTTATCAGACCCGGAATCTTCAGGGCAATAAGACATCGGCATGGCAGCAGACGGGGAATAAAAATGAAAGAACACAGCACATCGCGGCTCGCAATCCGCGTTAAAAACATATTGCGGATTTGCCGGGCATTCGTTTCCCGGTCAACTGGATTCCATGCGTCGAATGGCCGTCGTGCCGTTCCGGTCGCCCGGCCAGCCCGGTTCATCCGGATGGTCGCTCCGCATCCGCCTCTCTCGCGCTCCGCTTCACTGATTCCCGTTCGCACGGACGACGGTGTGCATCCCCGTTCCCGCCGCTGAGCGTCGCGTTTCGATTTTCTTGTAGTGCCGGTGGTGCCCGTCCCCGACGTCGCGATCGACGAAGGGAATTCAATAGCAGTCCGAAAGGAGAGTACTCATGTCAAGAGTCATCGAAAAGATCGCTTGGTTGATCCAGGATCAGCGAGGCGTGACGGCCATCGAATACGGCCTGATCGCCGCGCTGATCGCGATCGGCATCGTCGTCGCGCTGACGACGATCGGTACGGATCTGAAGACGGTGTTCAGCACGGTCGCGGCGGATCTGGACTCGATAGTAGCGGGCATCTGATGGACGGTACGGCGAACGGCTCGTCCGCTTCGTTCGTCGGCACCACACGGCATCAACAACCTGCCTCGACGTATCGATGCACGGTCATCCGACCAGCCGGTGCTCGAGGGTTTTGAAAGTCACCACGAAAGGAGATTCACCATGTCCAAGTTCATTCAACAAGCCGGCCGTTTCGTTCGCGACGAAGATGGCGTGACCGCCATCGAATACGGCCTGATCGCCGCACTGATCGCGGTCGGCATCATCCTGGCGCTGTCGACCATCGGGAAGGACCTGAAGACCGTGTTCAGCACGATCGCGGCCGACCTGGATTCCGCGGTTGCCGGTATCTGATGGACCGTGCCGCGGACGGCTCGGCCGGTGCAGTGCTCGAGCCGTCCCCGGCCATTCAGTCAACCTGGAACCGGAGACCATCATGGCAGCCACGATGCGTGCCGTTCGTCGCTGGATCGTCGACGAGCAGGGCGTGACGTCGATCGAATACGCGTTGCTCGCGGCGATGTTCGCCACCGCGGTGCTCGGCAGCGTCGTCACGCTGAAAGGCTCGCTTGCCGATACGTACGAGGTGATTGCAGCGGCCGTGACGGCCGCGGTCACCACCGCGCTGGTTATGGTTTCCTGATTCGACGAATTCGACCCGAGAGGTTCGCCATGCTACCTGTTGCGCCGCCTTACCCGATTCCGTTGTGCGTGACGCTGCTCGCGGTGGCGGCGGCCAGCACGGATATCGCGTCTCGCCGCATTCCGAACCGTCTCGTCGCGGTCGGGCTCGTCGGCGCGCTGGTTGCGCAGTGCATGCTGCACGGCTTGCCGGCCGGCGCACTCGCGTGGCTCGCCGGTGCCGCGACCGGTTTCGGCCTGCTGCTGCCGTTCTACCTGTTGCGCGGAATGGCGGCCGGCGACGTGAAGCTGATGCTCGCGATCGGCGCGTGGGTCGGGGCGGAAATGACGTTCTACATCGTGCTGGCCACGTTCCTGGCCGGCGGGATCGGCGCCGTTGCGTTCGCGCTGTTGCGCGGCCGGATGCGCCAGATGTTGGCGAACGTCCGCGTGCTGATCGCGCGCCGTTCGCAGGGGGCGCACGCGGAGGCCGCCGGCGGCTCCGCGGAAATCGCCTCGGTCGGCACGCTGCCGTATGGCGTCGCGATCGCGGCCGGCACGCTGGGCATGTTGTTCGCGTCGTGCGCATAGTGCGACGCACAGGCAACGAGGACGGAGCGATCATGAACACGAACCATACCGAACCGAGACGCGACGCGCAGGTGGCGCACCTGCCCGATCCGTTGCCGTCGCGGGAGGCCCATACGAAACTGGGCACGCAGTTGCCGGCGGCGCCGCGCACGCTCGAGGAAACCGGGCTGAGCATGACGTTCGTCGCCGGGCTCGTGCTGAAGTCGACGCTGGTACTCGGCCGCCCGTCGTACGGCGACCTGGTCGAGCGGCACTGCCTGCCGCTCGCGGTGCTCGACGAGGTCTTCGCGTTCCTGGTGCGCGAGCATCTCGTCGAGCTGACCCATCGCGGCGCGACCGATCTCGACGTGACGTTCCGCCTGACCGACGCGGGCCGCGTGCTCGCGCTCGAGGAACGGGCACGCAGCGGCTACAGCGGCCCCGCGCCGGTGACGCTCGACGCGTATCTCAAATGCGTGAGCGCGCATTCGGTCCGCAAGCTGCACATCGGCCAGAGCGACGTGTGGGCCGCGTTCGAAGGGATCGTGATCGACACGTCGGTGCTCGATGCGGCGGCCGCGGCGCTGAACGCCGGCCGTCCGCTGCTGATCTACGGCCCGGCCGGCAGCGGCAAGACCTTCCTCGCCGAGCGGCTCGGCTCGCTGATGCACGGCCGCGTGCCGGTGCCGCATGCGATCTGCGCGGCCGGCGAAGTGATCCAGGTCTACGACCCGCTCGTGCATGTCGAGGCGGGGCAGTCGCCCGGCAGCCGGTCGGTCGATCGTCGCTGGCGCCTGTGCGCGCGGCCGGTCGTGATGTCGGGCGGCGAGCTGACGCTCGACGAGCTCGACCTGCGCCGCGACGAGGCCGCCGGCTTCTACCAGGCGCCCCCGCACATGAAAGCCAACATGGGCATGTACGTTGTCGACGATCTCGGCCGCCAGCGCGTCGAGCCGCGCGACCTGCTCAATCGCTGGCTGCGCCCGCTCGACCGCGGCGTCGATTTCATGACGCTCGAATCCGGCAACCGCTTCGTGATGCCGTTCGACGTGTGGCCGGTGTTCTCGAGCAACCTGGCGCCGGAACAGTTCTGCGACGACGCGTTCCTGCGCCGCCTCGGATCGAAGCTGCATGTCGGCCCGATGTCGATCGACGACTACCGTGCCGTGTACGAAGCGGCCTGCGCGTCGCTCGGGCTGGTGTCGGCGAGCGATGCCTTCGATTACCTGCTGCATCGGCTGCACCTGCCGACCGGCAAGGCGTTTCTCGCCTGTTTCCCGGCGGACCTGCTGCGACTCGTGGCCGCCGGCGCGCGGTATCGCGGCGATCCGCCCGAAGTGACGCACGACGCGCTGTACGACGCCTGGGCGAGCTATTTCGGCGCGGCCCCCGAACGTGACGGCGGCCATCCGCCGCCCATCGAGCGCGGCGGCCGCACGTTCATTACCGGCTGAGCCGATCCTTTCACGATTCGTCGAGGAGCATTGCCATGAAAAACAGTCGAGCGGTCATGATGCTGGTCGTCGCGATGGTCGCGGGTCTTGCCGCGGTCGTCTTCGCGTCCCACTGGCTGGTGCAGACATCCACGAGTTCGGTCACGCCGGTCGCGGTGGCCACCACCGACCTGAACCTGGGCGAACCGCTCGGGCCGAACCAGATCCACATGGTCAGCTGGCCGGCGGGCAGCGTGCCGACCGGCGCGTTCACCGACACGAAGGCGCTCGAAGGGCGCGTCGTGCGCACCAGCCTCGCGCGCGGCGAGCCGGTGATCGAGTCGAAGCTCGCGCCCGTCGGCACCAAGGGCGGCCTGTCCGCGGTGATCGCCGACGGCAGCCGCGCGATCACGGTGCGCGTGAACGACGTGGTCGGCGTCGCGGGCTTCGCGCTGCCGGGCAACTACGTCGACGTGATCGTCAACACGCAGGAACAACAGGGCAAGACCGACGGGCAGAGCATCTCCAAGATCGTGCTCGAACACATCCTCGTGCTGGCCGTCGCGCAGCAGGTCAGCCGCGACGACACCGCACCGAAGGTCGTGAACGCGGTGACGCTGGAAGTCACGCCCGACCAGGCCGAACGGCTCGACCTCGCGCGCAGCGTCGGCACGCTGTCGCTCGTGCTGCGCAACCAGGTCGACCAGAAGACGCTGAACACCGGCGGCGCGACCAAGCTGACGCTGCTGGGCAAGGAACCCGTGCCCGACGCGCCGCCGCCTCCCGCCCACGTGCGGCCGGTGCGCGTGCACGTCGCATCGCACGCGGCGCCGGAAGCACGGCGCGACTGCGTCGGCGTGCTGACGGGCGTGAAGGGCAGCGTCGAGTGTTTCTGAAGCAGATCAAACCAGCCAGACCAACAGATTGGCCGCCGGCCATGCGCGGCGGCCTGGGAAGTCGATAACCGGCACGGCGCCGGCCTCTCGGGGGATCAGACGAAATGAAGATCAAACCGCAATGCACAGGTACCGGCCCACTGCGGACGCGCGTCGCACGGGGCACGATGATGGCCGCGATCCTCTGTTCGGGATGGCTGACCGTTTATGGCGCACTCGCGCAGGAAGGCGTCGAGTCGGCCGCGCTGACGAAGGGCGGCGCCAGCGCGCCGGCCGCGGTCGGCAAGGGGCCGATGCAGATGACGATCAGCATGGGGCCGGTGCCGGCCGCCGCGCCCGCCGCGTCGGCGGGGCCGCTGCGCGGGCCGAACTGCGTCGGCGCCGTGCGCGAGTCGACCAGCGTCAGCGTGCCGCTCGGCAAGTCGCTGCTGGTGCCGATGCCGGAGCCGGTCCGCAATCGGACGATCGGCAATCCGGCCGTTGCGCAGGCCACCATGGTGTCGCCGCAGACGCTGTACATCCTCGGGCTCGCGGTCGGCACGACCAACATGATCGTGCAGGGCAAGAGCGGCGCGTGCCGCGTGATCGACGTCGCGGTCGGCGCGGATGCGGGCGGCCTGCAGGCGTCGCTGCTGCAACTGATGCCGGGCGAGCGCGACATCCACGTCTCGACCGCGGCCGGCACGATCGTGCTGGCGGGCACCGTGTCGAGCTCGCAGGCCGCGCAGCAGGCCGTGCAGATTGCCCGCGCCTACGGCGACAGCGCCGGCGATCCCGCCGCGGGCGGCAAGGGCGGCGGCGGCGTGCTGAACATGCTGAACGTCACGTCCCCGCAGCAGGTGATGCTCGAGGTGAAGGTAGCCGAGGTGTCGAAGACGCTGATCAACCAGATGGGCAGCGCGTTCAACATCCAGGGCGGGTTCGGTTCGTGGAGCGGCGCGCTGGTCAGCAACCTGCTCGCGGGCGTCGCCAGCGGGGCCGTCTTCAACAAGGCGAACAACAAGCCGTTCAGCATCGCGGCCGACGCGCAGAACACCGACAACCTCGTCAAGATCCTCGCGGAGCCGAATCTCGTGACGATCAGCGGCCAGGAAGCGACGTTCCTCGCGGGCGGCAAGATCTTCATCCCGATCCCGCAAAGCAGCGGCAACGGCACGTCGTCAATCACGCTGCAGGAAGAGGAGTTCGGCGTCGCGCTGAAGTTCACGCCGACGGTGCTCGCGAACGGCCGGATCAGCCTGAAGGTCGCGCCGGAAGTGTCGGAGCTGTCGCAGACGGGCGTCACGCTGAGCGCGACCAACATCGGCGGCACGTCGATCCTGCCGCTGATCACGACGCGGCGCGCGTCGACGACGGTGCAGATGAGCGACGGCGAATCGTTCGCGATCGGCGGGCTGATCAAGGACAACGCGACCGGTGCGCTGAAGGCGATCCCGGGTGTCGGCGAAGTGCCGGTGCTCGGCGCGCTGTTCCGCAGCACGTCGTTCCAGCAGGATCGCACCGAGCTGATCTTCCTGATCACGCCGCACCTGGTGAAGCCGCTGCAGACCGCGGACGTCGCGCTGCCGACCGACAGCTTCTCGAAGCCGAACGAAGCCGACGTCTATGCGACCGGCAACATGGAAGGCCGCGGCGGGGTTCGCAAGGCAGGCACGCCACCCGCGAACGGCGCAGCCGCCGCACCGCAGTCACCGGCCCAGGCGCCGGCACCCGCACCGGCGCCGCAATCGGAAGCGCCCGCCGGTCCGGCCGCCGC
>NZ_JAAGPK010000108.1:0-243 GCF_017104685.1 Burkholderia sp. Tr-20355
TGTCGTGAGTTGTACTGTATATAGCATTTACAGTGATCTTCATAATAATGTGTGTATAGTCTTCACAGAACATGTACATCGTCTTCGACACACAAGACCATACGTATGTCATGCTCTTCTACCTTATACTGTCATAGTTGAACCGTTGGTTATGCTTCATCTTTTATATTTAGCGGTTATTTTTTTTTGATCTGTAATTCTATTTTTTTTTTTTTTTTTTTTTTTTTTTTTTTTTTTCAAGCC
>NZ_JAAGPK010000109.1:0-27231 GCF_017104685.1 Burkholderia sp. Tr-20355
TGCGCGTCGTAGCCGTCGGCGACCGGTTCCGCGACGCTCGTGCGGCACGTCATCACGGCCTGCGTGGCGAGCGAGCGCACGCTCCACACCGCGTCGACCGCCGCGCGCTTGCCCGGCCACGACTCGAAGCGCTGCACGTTCACGCTGATGCGATACACGGGCACACCGGGCGGCGTCGCGGAATTCGCGACGTCGATCGTGCCGAGCTGCGCGGCGAGATCGTCCGACAGCGCGCGGCGGATCTCGTCGGCGGGCGGCGACGCCCAGCGCTCCTGCTCGAGCACGTCGACCTGCGCGGCGTTCTTCTGCACGACCAGCTGGTTCTTCGCGACCTGCTCGGGCACGCCGACGGACGGCACCTCGATCAGGAACGCCGGGTTGGCCGGCGCGGTGCGCAGCGGCGCCGCGGCGTCGGCCGGGCTGAGCGTGTAGAACCGGGCGGGCGGCGAGCTGCACGCGGCGAGCGCGAGGGCGGCGAGGGCCGCCGCCGCGCTGCGCGCGAAACCGTTCACGCGTGTCGTCATTGCTTGTCTCCTGGCTTGCCCTTGAGCAGCGATTCGGGGTGACGCTCGAGATAGTCGGCGAGCGCGTTCAGCGATTGCAGCGTGCGCGTGAGTTCCTTCAGCGCGCCGCGTACGTCGGACTGCAGCGGCGAATCCTGCTGCAGCGTCGCCTCGGCGGTCGAGAAGGTCTGCTTGGCGGCCGACAGCGTGTCGCGCGCTTCCGGCGCGACCTGCGTGTCGAGCTGCTTGAACAGCTTGTCGGCGTTCGACAGCGCGCTGTTCAGGTTCGCGCCGATCTGGTCGAACGGCACCTTGTCGAGCTTCTTCGCGATGTCGGCGACCTGCAGCTGCAGTTCGTCGAGCGTATTCGGCACGGTCGGCAGCTCGAGCGGCTGGCGTGCCGTGTCGATCTTCACGACCGGCGCCTTCGGGAAGAAGTCGAGCGCGACGTACAGCTGGCTCGTCAGCAGGTTGCCGGTGCGCAGCTGGCCGCGCAGCCCGTGCTGGACGAGCCGCTCGACGATCTCGCGGCGGGCCGGTTCGCCCTTGCTCTCGATCGATTCGCGGAAGCGGCGGCCGAGGCGTTCCGGATACACGTTCATCGTCACCGGCATCAGGAAGTTCTTCGTCTTCGGATCGAAGTCGATGCCGATGTTCGTCACTTCGCCGAGCACGATGCCGCGGAAGTCGACCGGCGCGCCGACGGCGAGCCCGCGCAGCGACTGGTTGAAGTTCATCACGACCTGCAGCGGCTGGCCGTCCGGGTCGCGCATCGCGTCGCCTTCGTCGGAGCCGAGGCGGAACGTCGTGTTGTTCGGCGCCGTCGCGCCGCTGCCCTGGTTCGGCGGCGTCTGGAACGCGATGCCGCCGAGGATCACCGTCGCGAGCGACTGCGTGTTCAGCTTCAGGCCGCTCGAATCGAGCCGCAGGTCGACGCCGCTCGCCTGCCACCAGCGCGAGTTGACGCCGACGTACTGGTCGTACGGCGCATTGACGAACACGTTGAACGTGACGCCCGTGCCGTCCTTGTCGAGCGAGAACCCGACCACCTGGCCGACCTGCACGCGGCGGTAATAGACCGGCGAGCCGATGTCGACCGAGCCGAGCGAATCGCCGCGCAGCACGTACTGCGTGCCTTTCTGGTCGCCCGTGACGGCGGGCGGCGTCTCGAGGCCCGTGAAGTCGGTCAGCGTATCCTGCCCGTGGCCGGCGTCGACGCCGATGTACGCGCCGGACAGCAGCGTACCGAGCCCCGACACGCCGGTCGCGCCGACGCGCGGCCGCACGATCCAGAAGCGCGAGCCCTTGACCGCGAAGTCCTCGGCTTCCTTCTTCAGCTGCACCTGGACGAGCACGCGCGACAGGTCCTTCGACAGCTTGATCGTCTTGACCATGCCGATCTCGACGTCCTTGTACTTGACCTGGGTCTTGCCGGGCTCGAGCCCTTCGGCGCTGTGGAAGCTGATCGTGATTTCCGGGCCGCGCTCGCGCACGGACTTGATCACGAGGCCGATGCCGATCAGCGCGGCGATCAGCGGCACGAGCCAGACGAGCGACGGCAGCCAGCCGCTTTTCGTCGAGATCGTCGGATCGGGCGGCCGGGGCGCGTCGTGCTGCGGGCCTTGTGGACTATTCATGGTGATTCCCTGAGTTTTCGACTGGATCCCAGATCAGGCGGGGATCGAACTGCATCGACGCGAGCATCGTCAGGATCACGACGGAACCGAACGCGAGCGCGCCGGGGCCGGCCGTGATGACGGCGAGCGAACGGAAATGGACAAGCGCGACGGTCAGCGTCACGACGAAGATGTCGAGCATCGACCAGCGGCCGATGCGCTCGACGATCCGGAACAGCCGCGTGCGCTGCTGCGGCCGCCACGCGGTGCGGCGCTGCGCGCTGATCACGAGGATCAGCAGCACGCCGAGCTTGAGCATCGGCACGAGGATGCTCGCGACGAACACGACGACGGCGAGCGGCCAGTCGCCCGACACCCAGAAATAGATGACGCCGCTCATGATTGTGTCTTCCTGCGAGCCGACGATCGACGCGGTGCGCATGATCGGCAGCAGGTTCGCGGGAATGTAGAGGATCGCTGCCGCGAGCAGCAGCGCCCAGGTGCGCATGATGCTGTTCGGGGTACGGAAGTGCAGTGCGGTGCCGCAGCGCGCGCAGTGCGCGTGCGGCCGGTCGAGCGTCTGTACGAGCCCGCACGTGTGGCAGCTCGCGTAGCCTTCGCGTGCGGCGGTCGGTGTCGTCATCGGCGGGCGGCTTCCGGCAGCGGGGCGGCCGAGTCGGGTTGCCCGGGCGAGCGCCCGGCGCGCAGGTCGTCGGCGATGTCCCACAGCGTGCGCGGATCGAACATCAGCACGACCGCGATCATCAGCGTGAGTGCGGCGAACGCGAACAGCGCGGCGTCGGGCACGACGCGCGCGAGGCTCACCATCTTCACGATCGTGACCAGAATGCCGAGCATGAACACCTCGATCATGCCCCACGGCCGCACGAGCTCGATCGCGCGCAGGACCAGGTTGAAACCGGGCGGCACGACGCCGCGGCGGATCGGCAGCAGCAGGTACAGCAGCGCGGCCATCTCGACGAGCGGGAACAGCACGGTCGAGCAGAACACCATCACGCCGACGATCGCCATGTCCTGGTGCCACAGCGAATCGATCGCGCCGATCAACGTGGTCTGCACGCGGTTGCCGTTCACGTCCATTTCGAGGATCGGGAACGCCTGCGCGATCGTGAACGTGATCAGCGCGGCGAGCGCGAGCGCGCAGATCCGCTCGATCTGCGCGGCGCTGTTGCGGTACAGCAGCGCGTCGCAGCGCGGGCAGCGCGCGATTTCGCGGCCGCTCAGGCGTGGTTTGTGCAACAGTGCGTCGCACTCGTGACAGGCAATCAGGTCGTTTCGTTGCATGGAAAAGGCAGTTGTGCGACGGCTGGGGGAACGCGTCGACGGGGCCGGAACCCGCGCCAATCTTACCAAAAGGCCTTTTTCGGTGTGTCAAGGATCGTGCGCGTCGTGACCGATCGGTAACATGGCGGGAAGCCGTCAGCCGGCTGGCACGCCTGTCCTCAGAGTCCGCGCGCGTCAAAAGGTTGCGGTAGCATGGCGCCCTTGACAAGCGTCGGACTCCTGGCCGGCGCGGCCGTTCGCTGAACTGAGGAACTCCAAGATGGCATCGAATTCGCTGCCGGCCCGGCCGGTGCGCTACACGCAGACCGCAATCGCGCTGCACTGGCTGATCGCGCTGCTGATCGTCTGCGGCTTCGCGCTCGGCTGGGTGATGACCGACATCCCCGGCTTCACGCCGACGAAGCTGAAGTACTTCTCGTGGCACAAGTGGATCGGCGTGACGGTGTTCGCGCTGGCGGTGATCCGCGTGCTGTGGCGGGCGACCCACCTGCCGCCGTCGCTGCCCGGCGATACGCCCGCGTGGCAGCGCGCGGCGTCGCACGGCGTGCACATGCTGCTCTACGCGCTGATGATCGTGATCCCGGTGACGGGCTACCTGTACAGCTCGGCATCGAACATCCCGGTCGTGTATCTCGGCATCGTGCCGTTGCCGCGGCTGATCGACCCCGATCCGGCGCTCAAGGAAACCTTCAAGACGCTGCACGTGTCTTTGAATTACATTCTGCTTGCACTCGTCGCGATGCACGTGCTCGCGGCGCTCAAGCACCAGTTGTTGGACCGCGACGGCCTGCTGTCGCGAATGCTTCCCTTTGCCAAATGAAGGATCCCATGAAAGTGTCTTTCTCCCGCTCCATGCTGACCGCGTTCGCCGCGGCGGCACTTGTCGCGTCGGGCGCGGCGCACGCCGATGTCGATCTCGCGAAGAGCAAGGTGTCCGCCGTGTCGAAGCAGATGAACGTGCCCACCGAAGGCGCGTTCAAGAAGTTTTCCGCGCAGGTGAAGTTCGATCCGGCGAAGGCCGCGCAGGGCAGCGCGCAAATGACCATCGACATCGCGAGCTTCGACCTCGGCGACAAGATGTACAACGACCAGGTCGCCGGCAAGGACTGGTTCGACGCGAAGGCGTATCCGCAGGCGACGTTCGTGTCGTCGGCGATCGCGCCGGCGGGCGGCAACAAGTACAACGTGACCGGCAAGCTGACGATCAAGGGCAAGTCCGAGACCGTCACGGTGCCCGTCACGGTCGCGCAAAGCGGCGCGACGCAGACGTTCGACGGCGTGCTGCCGATCAAGCGTTCGGCCTTCAACGTCGGCACCGGCGAGTGGAAGGACACGTCGATCGTCGCCGACGAAGTGCAGATCAAGTTCCATCTCGTCGCCACGAAGTAAGCGGCGGGCTGTCGCTTCACCCGAATGCCGCGCGAGGGCGCGGCGCCGTTCCAAGGAGAATGAGTTTGAAAAAGCATCTGATCATCGCCGCGGGCGCGCTGGCTGCGTCCCTGTCGTTCTCGGCCTTCGCCGAAAGCGCGACGTACCAGTTCGACCCGAGCCACACGTACCCGAGCTTCGAGGCCGACCACTTCGGCGGCCTGTCGGTCTGGCGCGGCAAGTTCGACAAGTCGAGCGGCACCGTGACGCTCGACCGCGCGGCGAAGACCGGTACGGTCGACGTGACGACCGACATCGCGTCGATCCACACGGGCAGCGCGAAGCTCGACGAGCACCTGCAGACGGCCGAATTCTTCGACGTGGCGAAGTTCCCGCAGGCGAACTACAAGGGCACGATCAAGTTCGACGGCGACAAGCCGGTGTCGGTGGTCGGCAACCTGACGCTGCACGGCGTCACGAAGCCGCTCACGCTGAAGATCGACTCGTTCAAGTGCATGCCGCACCCGATGCTCAAGCGTGAAGTGTGCGGTGTCGACGCGGTCGGCGAATTCAGCCGCGACGACTTCGGCCTCGACTACGGCAAGCAGTACGGCTTCAAGATGAAGACGAAGCTGCTGATCACGGCCGAAGCGGTCAAGCAGCAGTAAGGCTTCCGGCGAGGCCGGCCGCCGTGCCGGCCTGCCGCGGGCCCGACCGCCGCGCTCCCGTTACCGGGGGCGCGGCGGTTTTTTTTGCGCGCCTATAATCGCCCGAGCGCCGCGTGCGGCGCCGGGCAGGCCGACGGCGCGACAGCGGCTGCCTCGAACAGAACGTACAACGACAAGGAGATCGCCGATGCATGCCGTCACGCCGTCCCGTTCCATTGCCTCGTCGCCGCGCGTATGGCGCGCGGTGGTCGCCGCGTCGATCGGCAATGCGCTCGAGTGGTTCGATCTCGTCGTCTACGGCTTCTTCGCGGTGACGATCGCGAAACTGTTCTTCCCGGCCGGCAACGACACCGTGTCGCTGCTGCTCACGCTCGGCACGTTCGGCGTGTCGTTCTTCATGCGGCCGCTCGGCGCGATCGTGCTCGGCGCGTATGCCGACCGCGCGGGCCGCAAGGCCGCGCTCACGCTGTCGATCCTGCTGATGATGGCCGGCACGCTGATCATCGCGGTGCTGCCGACCTACGAGACGATCGGCGTCGCCGCGCCGGTGATCCTCGTCGCCGCGCGGTTGATGCAGGGCTTCTCGGCCGGCGGCGAGTTCGGCAGCGCGACCGCGTTCCTCGCCGAACACGTGCCGGGCCGGCGCGGCTTCTTCGCGAGCTGGCAGGTCGCGAGCCAGGGGCTCACGACGCTGCTCGCCGCCGGCTTCGGCACCGTGCTGAATGCGCAGCTCTCGGCCGCGCAGATGGCGTCGTGGGGCTGGCGCGTGCCGTTCTTCTTCGGGCTGCTGCTCGGGCCCGTCGCGTACTACATCCGCACGAAGGTCGACGAGACGCCCGAATTTCTCGCGGCCGAAGGCACCGCGAACCCGCTGCGCGACACGTTCGCCTCGCACAAGGCGCGCCTGGTTGCCGCGATGGGCGTGGTCGTGCTCGGCACCGTCGCCACCTATCTCGTGCTGTTCATGCCGACCTACGGCGTGAAGCAGCTCGGCCTCGCGCCGTCCGCCGCGTTCGCGGCGATCCTCGTCGTCGGCGTGATCCAGATGGCGTTCGCGCCGCTCGTCGGCCACTGGTCGGATCGATACGGCCGCGTGCGCGTGATGATCGCGCCGGCCGTCGGCATCCTCGTGCTGATCTATCCGGCGTTCGCGTACCTCGTCGCGCATCCGGGCTTCGGCACGCTGATCGCGCTGCAGGTGCTGCTCGCGTTCCTGATGACGGGCTACTTCGCGGCGCTGCCGGGCCTGTTGTCCGAGGTGTTTCCGGTGCAGACGCGCACGACCGGGATGTCGCTCGCGTACAACGTCGCGGTGACGATCTTCGGCGGCTTCGGGCCGTTCATCATCGCGTGGCTGATCCGCGCGACCGGGATGAAGACCGCGCCCAGTTTCTACCTGATGTTCGCGGCCGTGCTGAGCCTCGCGGCGCTGGCCGTGCTCCGTCGACGGTTCGGTTTCCGGTAGCGGGGCGGCGCGTCAGTTGTCGGCGCGCTCGCATACCGGCTGCGCCGGCATCAGTTGCGCGGGCGCGTCGACGGTCCGCACCGGACGCCCCGCGAGCGCGGCGAGCGCCTGCCGAAGCTGCCAGTCGCCGGCCGTGCCGAACGCGCGCTGCGGCAGCGCCGTGCTCCTCGCCGTATCGACCTTCGCGCGCACGCGCTGCTCGCGCAGCGCCTGCCGCGCCTTGCGCACCTGCGCGAACGGGTCGGGCGCCAGCCGGTCCGCATACGGCGCCCGCGCGAGATCGGCTTCCCGGTACCACAGCAGCACGCCGTCGACGTCCGAGTCGCGGCGCGGCGGCACGAGCCAGTCCGGCACGACGCCGTAGCCGTCCATCGGGCAGCCGTTCGGCCGCAGGTTGCGCGCATACGTGAAATTCAGGCGCGTGCCGTCGATCAGGTCGACGCCCGTCTGCGCGAGGCCCTTCCCGTAGGTCGGCATGCCGAGCAGTTTCGCGCGGCCGAGATCCTTCAGCGCGGCCGCGGTCGCCTCGGCGGCCGACGCGCTCTGTCCGTCGACGAGCACGACGAGCGGCACGGTGCGCCACCAGTCGTCGGCCTGCAGCGGTGCCAGCGGATCCTGCCCGTGCATGACGGGCAGCGCGTAGTCGGGCCAGTTGGTCGTGTAGCGGCGGCGCTGCGTGTCGCCGCGCTCGACCGTTACCATCGCGGTGCGGTCGCGTCCCGCGAACAGCGCGGTGATGCCGATCGCCGCGTTGAGCGCGCCGCCGCCGTTGATGCGCAGGTCGAGGATCATGCCTGTCACCGGCGGGCCCGTGCGCCGCGCGGCCTGCACCGCGTCGATGTAATCGCCGACCGCCGGCTCCGGAAAGCTCGACAGCCGCGTGTACAGGATGTCGCCGTCGAGCCGCTTGGCGATCGCCGGATGCGGCTTGACGATCGCGCGCACCGGCGCGAAGGTCAGCACCGCATGCTTCGGGCCGCGCTGCACCGTGAGTTTCAGCGGCGCGCCCGCGTCGCCCTTCGCGAGTTTCAGGAGTTCGCCGCTGTCGATGCCGACGACGCTCCGGTCGTTCATCGCGACGACGAGATCGTCCGGCCGCACGCCGGCTTTCTCGGCCGGTGCGTCGGGAATCACGTCGATGATGTGCAGCCCGTCGGGCCGCGTCTCGAACACGATACCGATGCCCGGCGTGCCGTTGCGCGCGCGCTGCTCGTCGTCGCGCCGCTCCTGCTCCTCCTTCGCGTTGAAGAAGCGCGCGTACGGCAGCGTCTTGATCCCGTCGTGGGTGGCGGCGTCGAGCAGCGCGCCGATGTCGACATCGGTCAGGTGCTGCTTCTTCAGTACTTCGACGGCCGCCTTCAGTTCGCAGAGCTGCGGTTCCCAATCGGGCGGGCAGGGCGACGGCGTCGGGGCGGCGGCCGATGCCGCGGCGGGCGGCGCGGATGCCGCTTGCGCGACGGCGAGCGGCGCATGCGGGAGCCCGACCGCGACGGCTGCGCAGGCGGCAAGGCGACGAACGGCACGCATGGGAGGCATCATCGGGACCGCACGTTGGGACGGGTGGCGAGTGTGCTTGCCCGGCCAGCGCGCGGCCGGCATGCAAGCGGGGCAGGGTGGTGACGATTGTAGCCGACGCCCGCGACGGCGCTGCTCGTGTCGCCCGCGCGCCGTGTACCGCGGCGGCCCGCGCATAAAAAAACCGGCCCGAATGGGCCGGCTTGGGTGCGATGCCGAAACGGCGCGGCGCTTAAACCTGCGCGCCCGCGTTCGGATCGTCCGGATCGTGCGCGGTCTTCTTTTCCTTGATCAGGTCCTCGCGCTTGATGCCGAGCCACATCGCGAGCGAGCCCGCGACGAACACCGACGAGTAGATGCCGAACATGATGCCGACCGTCAGCGCGAGCGCGAAGTAGTGCAGCGTCGGGCCGCCGAAGAAGAACATCGACAGCACCATCATTTCCGTCGACGTGTGCGTGATGATCGTGCGCGACATCGTGGTCGTGATCGCGTGGTTGATCACTTCCTGCACGTTCATCTTGCGTTCGCGGCGGAACGTCTCGCGGATCCGGTCGAAGATGACGACCGACTCGTTGACCGAGTAGCCGAGCACCGCGAGGATCGCCGCGAGCACCGCCAGCGAGAACTCCCACTGGAAGTAGGCGAAGAAGCCGAGAATGATCACGACGTCGTGCAGGTTGGCGATGATGCCGGCCACTGCGTACTTCCATTCGAAGCGGAACGACAGGTAGATCACGATGCCGATCACGACGCACGCGAGCGCGAGCAGGCCGTCGGTCGCGAGCTCCCGGCCGACCTGCGGGCCGACGAACTCGACGCGTTGCAGCGTGACGTCGGGGTTCTGCGCCTTCAGCGCGCCCATCACCTGGTCGCTCTGCTGCGCGGACGTGAGGCCTTCCTTCAGCTGCAGGCGGATCAGCACGTTGCGCGACGTGCCGAAGTTCTGCACCTGCGCGTCGGCATAACCGAGCTTGCCGAGCGTCGCGCGCACGGGTTCGAGTTCCGCGGCCTGCTGGTACTGCACCTCGATCACCGTACCGCCGGTGAATTCGACGGACAGGTGCAGCCCGCGGTGGAACAGGAAGAACACGGCGGCGAGGAACGTGACCAGCGAGATCACGTTGAACACCAGCGCGTGCCGCATGAACGGAATGTCTTTACGGATGCGGAAAAATTCCATGGTCTCGTCTCCGGGGCCTTATTGGGTCGAGCCCGGTTTCTTCGGCGACACGCCTTGCTGCGCGCGGTTGCGCAGCTGCGGCTTGCCGGCGCGCGGCGCGTTGCCCTTCGCCGGGGCGGCGAGCTTCGCGGCGCGCGCGGTGTCGGTCGATTCGTCCGCGTCGGTGAACGATGCGGCGGCAGCGGCGCCTTCCGGCTTCCACACCTGGCCGATCGCGAGCGACTTCAGCTTCTTGCGGCCGCCGTACCAGAGGTTGACGATCCCGCGCGAGAAGAACACCGCGGAGAACATCGACGTCAGGATGCCGAGGCAGTGCACGATCGCGAACGCGCGAACCGGGCCCGAGCCGAACGCGAGCAGCGCGAGACCGGCGATCAGCGTCGTGACGTTCGAGTCGAGAATCGTCGCCCAGGCATGCGCGTAACCGGCCTGGATCGCGAGCTGCGGCGGCTGGCCGGCGCGCAGTTCCTCGCGCACGCGCTCGTTGATCAGCACGTTCGAGTCGATCGCCATGCCGAGCGCGAGCGCGATTGCCGCGATGCCGGGCAGCGTCAGCGTGGCCTGCATCAGCGACAGCACGGCGACGAGCAGCAGCAGGTTCACCGACAGGCCGATCACCGACACCACGCCGAACAGCATGTAGTACGCGATCATGAACACGGCGATCGCGCAGAAGCCCCAGATCACCGAGTGGACGCCCATCTTGATGTTGTCCGCGCCGAGGCTCGGGCCGATCGTGCGTTCCTCGATGATGTCCATCGGCGCGGCGAGCGAACCGGCGCGCAGCAGCAGCGCGAGGTCGGCCGCGGCCTGCGGCGTCGGCTGGCCCGTGATCTGGAAGCGGTCGCCGAGCTCGGACTGGATCGTCGCGACCGTCAGCACTTCGCCCTTGCCCTTCTCGAACAGCACCATCGCCATCGGCTTGCCGATGTTGTCGCGCGACACCGTGCGCACCGCGCGGCCGCCGGCCGAGTCGAGGCGGATGTTGACCGACGGACGCTGGTGTTCGTCGAAGCCGGCCGATGCATCGATGATGCGGTCGCCGGTGAAGATCACGTCCTTCTTCAGCAGCACGGGCGCCTGGTTGCCCTGCGTGAACAGCTCCTCGCCCGGCGGAACGGGGTCGTTCGGGTTCGGGTGCGTGTTGATCGGGTCGGCGAGGCGTGCCTCGAGCGTCGCGGTGCGGCCGATGATGTCCTTCGCCTTCGCGGTGTCCTGCACGCCCGGCAGTTCGACGACGATGCGGTCGCTGCCTTGCTGCTGCAGGATCGGCTCGGACACGCCGAGTTCGTTCACGCGGTTGTGGAGCGTCGTCAGGTTCTGCTTGAGTGCCGCGTCCTCGACGGACTTCTGCACGGCCGGCGTGAAGGTGCCGACGACTTGCGTGCCGCCGCCGCCGGGCTGGGTCGCCCATTGCAGTTCGGTGATCGACGCGGCGAGCACCTTGCGGGCGTCTTCCGCCGTCTGCGCATCGCTGAAGTTGACGACCACGGACTGGTCGACGCGGCTCACGCCGCCGTCACGGATGTTCTTGTCGCGCAGCAGCGAGCGTGCGTCGGACGCGTCGGAGTCGAGCTTCTTCGTGAGCGCGCCCGTCATGTCGACCTGGAGCAGGAAGTGGACACCGCCGCGCAGGTCGAGGCCGAGATACATCGGCAGCGCGTGCAGGGCCGTCAGCCAGCGCGGCGACGCGCTCTGCAGGTTCAGGGCGACGACGTACTGCGGATCGTTCGGGTCGGCGTTCAGCGACTTTTGCAACAGGTCCTTGACGCGCAGCTGCGTATCGGTGTCCTTCAGGCGCACGCGGATGTTCGCGTTGGTCGCCGTGTTCTCGAAGGTGACGTCGTCCGGCGTGATCTGCGCGGACGCGAGCGCCGCTTCGACCTGGGTCAGCGTGGTCGAGTCGAGCTTGACCGTGGCCTTGCCGCTCGACACCTGCACCGCCGGCGCTTCGCCGAAGAAGTTGGGCAATGTGTACAGAAGGCCGATGGCGAGCGCCACGACCATCACGACATATTTCCAGAGTGGATAACGATTCATGAGGGGGCCGAACGGGTGGTTGGCGTGAAAGCGTCGCGTCCGGCGCCGCGGCGGCCCGCTCTCTCAGGCGGGCACGGCGCGGGGAGCCGGACGCTCGGTGAAGGGCTTACAGCGACTTGATCGTGCCCTTCGGCAGAATGGTCGTGACCGCAGCCTTCTGCACGGTGATTTCAGTGCCTTCGGCGATTTCGACGCCGATGTAGCCTTCGGTGACCTTCGTCACCTTGCCGACGAGGCCGCCGCTCGTGACGACTTCGTCGCCCTTCGCCATGGCCGCGAGCATGTTGCGGTGTTCCTTCTGGCGCTTCATCTGCGGACGGATCATGATGAAGTAGAGCACCGCGAACATCAGGATGAGCGGCAGGAAGCTCATCAGGCTCGATTCGGCGCCACCGGCGCCTTGCGCGAAGGCATTGGAAATGAACGGCACGTTGGTCTCTCCGTAGGGGAAGATCGAAAAATAAGCCGGTTATTCTACCACCGGCCCCATGTGCAAACGGATCGGCAAATGCGCTTTCGGATCAAGCTGTTAAAGCGCGAACCGATACCGTTGCGACTTGTTTGGAAAGGCAATTGTAATATTTGGCGGTCGCGACGGGCCATCGAAACGCGTTATTTAGTACGCGTCCTATGCGACTGGCGCGGTACGGCCCGCCGGCCGGTCAGTCGACCCCTCTGGCACGGTCCTCCGCGAAGCGCTGGCGGAACGCGTCGAACGTATGCGTTTCGATCGCCTCGCGGATCTCGCTCATCAGCTGCAGGTAGTAGTGCAGGTTGTGGATCGTGTTGAGCTGCGCGCCGAGGATTTCGCCGACGCGGTGCAGGTGATGCAGGTAGCCGCGCGAGAAGTTCTGGCACGTGTAGCACGTGCAGCTCGCGTCGAGCGGCTTCAGCGAGTTCTTGTGCGTCGCGTTGCGGATCTTCACGTCGCCGAAGCGCGTGAACAGCCAGCCGTTGCGCGCGTTGCGGGTCGGCATCACGCAGTCGAACATGTCGACGCCGTTCGCGACGCCCTCCACCAGATCCTCCGGCGTGCCGACGCCCATCAGGTAGTGCGGCTTGTTGGCCGGCAGCTTCGGGCCGACGTGGCGCAGCACGCGCATCATGTCTTCCTTCGGCTCGCCGACCGACAGCCCGCCGATCGCGAGGCCGTGGAAGCCGAGCTCCGCCAGGCCCGCGAGCGATTCGTCGCGCAGGTCCTCGAACATCCCGCCCTGGACGATCCCGAAGAGGGCGTTCGGGTTGCCGAGCCGGTTGAATTCGTCGAGCGAGCGCTTCGCCCAGCGCAGCGACATGCGCATCGAGTCGGCCGCTTCCTTGTGCGTCGTCGGCACGCCGTCGGTCGCGTACGGCGTGCACTCGTCGAACTGCATCACGACGTCGGAGTTCAGCACCTTCTGGATCTGCATCGACACTTCCGGCGACAGGAACAGCTTGTCGCCGTTGATCGGCGACGCGAACGTGACGCCGTCCTCGGTGATCTTGCGCAGGTCGCCGAGCGAGAACACCTGGAAGCCGCCCGAGTCGGTCAGGATCGGCTTGTTCCAGCCCATGAAGCCGTGCAGGCCGCCGTGCGCGTCGATCGTGTCGAGGCCCGGACGCAGCCACAGGTGGAACGTGTTGCCGAGGATGATCTGGGCCTTGATCTCGTGCAGTTCGCGCGGCTGGATCGCCTTCACGGTGCCGTAGGTGCCGACCGGCATGAAGATCGGCGTCTCGACCACGCCGTGATTGAGCTTCACGCGGCCGCGGCGCGCATGGCCGTCGGTCGTCAGCAGTTCGAATTCGAGCCCGTTCGCCGGGCGGTCCTGCACGGGCGCGTGCGTATCGTGGGATGAACCTTCGGTCATCGCGTCATTCTCCTTGCCACCGGAAAAGCGTTGCATGGGACCGGAGTATGCGCTGAAGCGCTGACTCCGGATCGCAAGTCCGGCGCATGTTGGAAACGCCGCCGGGTAACCGGCGGCGGGAAAAAGCGGGTGCGCGCCATCGTAGCGCGTACCGCAGGAAAACGGGGCAACAGCGCGGGGACACCGGCGCGGCGCGCGACAGCGCGAAGCGTAGCGGCCGTTGCGCAGTCGCGCGCCGGCGCGTCATCGCACCTGCCGCGCTTACGCGCCCGGCGCCTCCGGCGTGTCGCGCCGCGTCAGCAGCATCGCGTCGCCGTAGCTGAAGAAGCGGTAGCGTTCTTCGATCGCGTGCCGGTACGCGGCGCGGATCGTCTCGACGCCCGCGAACGCGGACACCAGCATCAGCAGCGTCGATTTCGGCAGGTGGAAATTCGTGACGAGCCGGTCGACCACGCGGAACCGGTAGCCGGGCGTGATGAAGATGTCGGTCTCGGCCTGCGTCGCCGCGAGCGGTCGGCCCGCTTCGTCGGCCGCGCGCGCGGCGGCTTCGAGCGCGCGCATCGACGTCGTGCCGACCGCGATCACGTTGCCGCCGCGTGCGCGGGTCGCGGCGATCTTGTCGACGAGCGACTGCGGCAGGTCGTACCACTCGCTGTGCATCTTGTGCTCGGCGATGTTCTCGACGCGCACCGGCTGGAACGTGCCGGCGCCGACGTGCAGCGTCAGCGTCGCGCGCTCGACGCCCATCGCGTCGAGCTTCGCCAGCAGCGGCTGGTCGAAATGCAGCCCGGCCGTCGGCGCGGCGACCGCGCCCGGGTTGCTCGCATAGACGGTCTGGTAGCGCGTCTCGTCGGTCGCGTCGGCGTCGTGCTCGATATACGGCGGCAGCGGCAGGCGGCCGAACTGCTCGATCAGGTCGAGGCACGGCGCGGGGAAGTGCAGCGTGAAGAACGGCTCGACGCGCTCGCCGACCGTCACGTCGAATGCGTCGGCGAGACGCAGCGTCGTGCCGGCGCCCGGCGACTTGCTCGCGCGGATCTGCGCGAGCGCCGTGTGCGTGCCCGTCAAGCGCTCGATCAGCACCTCGATCTTGCCGCCGCTGGCCTTCTGGCCGAAGAAACGCGCCTTCAGCACCTTGGTATCGTTGAACACGAGCAGGTCGCCGGGCGCGATGCACGACGGCAGCTCGGTGAAACGGCGGTCGACGAGGCGCGCGGGCTCGGCGGTATTGTCGACCTCGAGCAGGCGGCTCGCGGTGCGATCGGGCAGCGCGGTTTGGGCAATCAGCTCGGGCGGCAGATTGAAATCGAAATCGGAAAGCGTGAACATGCGGGCTGGTTCGAAGCGGCCGGCGGGCGTCGCCGGCAGGGCGGAAACGCGTAAATGGGGCGCGCGAGCCGCTATGATGGCGGGATGCGCGGCCTGGCCGGCGTCGTTCGTTCGGACGACGTGAAAGCCGCTATTGTACTTGCCTTGCGAAGCACCCTGACGATCCGATGCCTGTGTCACCACGCCGTTCCGCCGCCGCCGTTGCCGATTCCGCCGATCCGTTCGACGCGGACGATGCCGCCACGCCCGCGCCGCCCGCATCGGCCGCCGGCGCGCGCCGCGCCGGCCCGAAGCGCGGCGCCGACGGCCGGCTCGCGCAGCCCGCTGCCGCCGCGCCCGACGTCGAACCGGGCGCGGGCGGCGACGACGCCGACGCGCCCGGTGCATCGGGCACGAAGCGCAAGAAGAAGCCTGCCGCCGACAAACCGGTGAAAACCGCCGACAAGCTCGCGAAACTCGGCCTCACGCGTTCGATCGATCTCGTGCTGCATCTGCCGATGCGCTACGAGGACGAAACCACGCTCACGCCGATCGGCGAGTTGCTGCCGGGCGGCATCGCGCAAACCGAAGGCGTCGTGTTCGACAACGAAGTCGCCTATCGGCCGCGCCGCCAGCTCGTCGTGAAGATCCAGGACGACGACGGCGAGCAGCTCGTGCTGCGCTTCCTGAATTTCTACGGGTCGCAGGTCAAGCAGATGGCCGTCGGCCAGCGGCTGCGCGTGCGTGGCGAGGTGCGCGGCGGTTTCTTCGGGATGGAGATGGTGCATCCGGCCGTGCGCGTCGTCGAAGCGGACGCGCCGCTGCCGCAGGTGCTCACGCCCGTCTACCCGAGCACGGCCGGCGTGTCGCAGGCCTACCTGCGCAAGGCGATCGAGAATGCGGTCGAGCGCACGCCGCTGCCCGAGCTGCTGCCGCCCGAGATCCAGCGCGACTACCTGAAGCCGCTCGACGTGCCGACGCTCGAGCAGGCCGTGCGCATCCTGCACCACCCGCGCGTCGATTCCGACGAAGCCGCGTTGATGGACGGCTCGCATCCGGCGTGGACGCGCATCAAGTTCGAGGAGCTGCTCGCGCAGCAGCTGTCGCTCAAGCGGGCGCACGAGGAGCGCCGCACGCGTGCCGCGCCCGCGATGCCGCGCCGCACCGCGAGCGACGCCGATGCGCTGACGACGCGGCTCTACGCGGCGCTGCCGTTCACGCTGACGGGCGCGCAGGCGCGCGTCGTCGACGAGATCGCGCACGACCTCACGCTCGCGCACCCGATGCAGCGCCTGCTGCAGGGCGACGTCGGCAGCGGCAAGACGGTCGTCGCGGCGCTGGCCGCCGCGCAGGCGATCGACGCCGGCTACCAGGCCGCGCTGATGGCGCCCACCGAAATCCTCGCGGAACAGCACGCGCGCAAGCTGCGCGCATGGCTCGAGCCGCTCGGCGTGTCGGTCGCGTGGCTCGCGGGCAGCCTGAAGGCGAAGGAGAAGCGCGCGGCGATCGAGGCGGCCGCGCTCGGCACCGCGCAGCTCGTGATCGGCACGCACGCGATCATCCAGGACACGGTCGAATTCGCGCGGCTCGGCCTCGTGATCGTCGACGAGCAGCACCGCTTCGGCGTCGAGCAGCGTCTCGCACTGCGCGCGAAGGCCGCGAAAGCGGCCAACGGCGCGCGCGATTTCCAGCCGCACCAGCTGATGATGTCGGCCACGCCGATCCCGCGCACGCTCGCGATGACGTACTACGCGGATCTCGAGGTCTCGACGATCGACGAGCTGCCGCCGGGCCGCACGCCCGTGCTGACGCGCCTCGTCGGCGACGCGCGGCGCGACGAGGTGATCGCCCGCGTGCGCGAGGCCGCGCTGACCGGGCGCCAGGTGTACTGGGTGTGCCCGCTGATCGAGGAAAGCGAGACGCTGCAGCTGCAGACGGCCGTCGAAACCTACGAGACGCTGGCGGCGGCGCTCCCCGAACTGAAGGTCGGGCTCGTGCACGGCCGGCTGTCGCCCGCCGACAAGGCCGCCGTGATGGAGGCGTTCACGCGCAACGAAGTGCAGCTGCTCGTCGCGACGACCGTGATCGAGGTCGGCGTCGACGTGCCGAACGCGTCGCTGATGGTGATCGAGCACGCGGAGCGTTTCGGCCTCGCGCAGCTGCACCAGCTGCGCGGCCGCGTCGGGCGCGGCACCGCGGCGTCGGTGTGCGTGCTGCTGTACACGGGGCCGCTGTCGCTGACCGGCCGCGAGCGGCTGAAGACGATGCGCGAGACGACCGACGGCTTCGAGATCGCGCGGCGCGACCTCGAAATCCGCGGCCCCGGCGAATTCCTCGGGGCGCGCCAGTCGGGCGCGGCGATGCTGCGCTTTGCCAACCTCGAGACCGACGGCTGGCTGATCGACCCGGCCCGCGAGGCCGCGACGCGGCTGATTGCCGCGTACCCCGACATCGTCACGCAGCATCTCGCCCGTTGGCTCGGTGCGCGGGAACAGTACCTGAAGGCTTGATTCGGCAGCTCGGGGCCGGATCAGAAAGCCGTCGATCGATGCATCGGATGTCGAGAAACTTGGCGAACCGGTGCCGGAGGGTGTATAAATTAAACCTATCGCCTGTATATACCTGATTGACCCACAATGACGCTGACTGAATTGAAATACATCGTCGCGGTCGCGCGCGAACGGCATTTCGGCCGCGCGGCCGAGGCCTGCTTCGTGAGCCAGCCGACGCTGTCGGTGGCGATCAAGAAGCTCGAAGACGAGCTCAACGTGCAGATTTTCGAGCGCGGCGCGAGCGAAGTGAGCGTGACGCCGATCGGTGACCAGATCGTCACGCAGGCGCAGCGCGTGCTCGAGCAGACCTTCGCGATCAAGGAGATCGCGAAGCAGGGCAAGGACCCGCTGGTCGGCCCGTTCCGCCTCGGCGTGATCTACACGATCGGGCCGTACCTGCTGCCGACGCTCGTCAAGCAGATGATCCAGCGTGTTCCGCAGATGCCGCTGATGCTGCAGGAGAACTACACGCTGAAGCTGCTCGAACTGCTCAAGCAGGGCGAGATCGACGCCGCGATCATGGCGCTGCCGTTCCCGGAAACCGGCCTGATGGTGCGTCCGCTGTACGACGAACCGTTCGTCGTCGCGCTGCCGGCCGGCCATCCGTGGGAGAAGCGCGAGGAAATCAATGCCGAGGACCTGAAGCAGGAAACCATGCTGCTGCTCGGCAACGGCCATTGCTTCCGCGATCACGTGCTCGGCGTGTGCCCGGAGCTGATGCGCTTCTCGCAGACGGCCGACGGCATCCAGAAGACCTTCGAGGGCTCGTCGCTCGAAACCATTCGCCATATGGTCGCGAGCGGTGTCGGCATCACCGTGCTGCCGCGGATGTCGGTCGCCGAGGTCGGCCCGCGCGCGAACGGCCCCGATGCGGAGCTGCTGTCGTACGTGCCGTTCAACGAACCGGTGCCCGACCGCCGAGTGGTGCTCGTGTGGCGCAAGAGCTTCACGCGGATGCCCGCGATCGATGCGATCAGCGACGCGATTTCCGCGTGCGAACTGCCGGGCGTCGCGAAGCTCGACATGCCGGCCACGATGAACTGAGCGCGTATGGCAGCATGATGGACGGGGTCTTGCGACCCCGTTTATTTTTCCCTATCGCATAGATGAAATTTATTAAATTCAAATAATTGATAGATATAGATAGAATCCTCTACATGGATCGGCGCCTTGGCCGAGAAGCGACATGCACGTTGGATGCAAGCGTCAAAGGAGGATGTCATGATGCGGTCGGTATTGCAGCACGCGCAGCGGAACATCCCGTCGCGCGACACGGTCGTACATCGCGCCAGGGCCGCGGTTCGCAGCCTGCGTCCGATTGCGTTCGCGTACCTGGCGGATCGCGTGTATGGCGGATGAGTGCCGCCGCGCGCCGGTCCGGTGTTCCCCCGATTCACCCGCCATCAAGCCATGAGGGAGCATTGCATGCCCGACAGCATGACCACCGCACGCATCGCCGGCACGACGACTGCCGGCAGTGGCTTCCCCGAGCGCCCCGCCTGCGGCGCGTTGCAGCGGGAACGCGAGCCGAAGGCCGCGCACGACATCCCGTAGTACGGCAGGAGGATCTGCCTGTTCCGTTTCTTATCCCCCGCAATGCTCCACGAACCGCGCCCGGCACGTGGGGGCCTACGAGCAAGTAAAGGAGAAAAAGCATGTCGAACGAAGCGAAGTGTCCGTTCAACCACACCGCAGGCAGCGGCACGACGAACAAGGACTGGTGGCCGAATCAGCTGAACCTGAATGTCCTGCACCGGCATTCGGCGCTGTCCGATCCGATGGACCAGGATTTCGACTACGCCGAGGCGTTCAAGAAGCTGGATCTCGCGGCGGTGAAGCAGGACCTGCACGCGCTGATGACGACGTCGCAGGACTGGTGGCCGGCCGACTTCGGCCACTATGGCGGCCTGTTCGTGCGCATGGCATGGCACAGCGCCGGCACGTACCGCACGGCCGACGGCCGCGGCGGCGCGGGCGGCGGGCAGCAGCGCTTCGCGCCGCTCAACAGCTGGCCGGACAACGTGAGCCTCGACAAGGCGCGCCGGCTGCTGTGGCCGATCAAGCAGAAGTACGGCCGCAACATCTCGTGGGCCGACCTGCTGATCCTGACCGGCAACGTCGCGCTCGAATCGATGGGCTTCAAGACGTTCGGTTACGCCGGCGGCCGCGTCGACACGTGGGAACCGGACGACGTGTACTGGGGCTCGGAAAAGATCTGGCTGGAACTGAGCGGCGGCCCGAACAGCCGCTACTCGGGCAAGCGTGAGCTCGAAAGCCCGCTCGCCGCCGTGCAGATGGGCCTCATCTACGTGAACCCGGAAGGCCCGGACGGCAACCCGGACCCGGTCGCCGCCGCGCACGACATCCGCGAGACGTTCGCGCGGATGGCGATGAACGACGAAGAGACGGTCGCGCTGATCGCGGGCGGCCACACGTTCGGCAAGACGCACGGCGCCGGTCCGGCGTCGAACGTCGGCCCCGAGCCGGAAGCCGCGGGCCTCGAGGAGCAGGGTCTCGGCTGGAAGAGCACGTTCGGCACGGGCAAGGGCAAGGACGCGATCACGAGCGGCCTCGAAGTCACGTGGACCTCGACGCCGACGAAGTGGAGCAACGACTTCTTCAAGCACCTGTTCAGCTACGAGTGGGAGCTCACGAAGAGCCCGGCCGGCGCGCACCAGTGGGTCGCGAAGGACGCCGGCGAAGTGATTCCCGATGCGTTCGACGCGTCGAAGAAGCATCGCCCGACGATGCTGACGACCGACCTGTCGCTGCGTTTCGACCCGGCCTACGAAAAGATCTCGCGCCGTTTCTACGAGAACCCGGCCGAGTTCGCCGATGCGTTCGCGCGTGCGTGGTTCAAGCTCACGCACCGCGACATGGGCCCGCGCTCCCGTTATCTCGGCCCGGAAGTGCCGGCGGAACACCTGCTGTGGCAGGACCCGATCCCGGCAGTCGACCACCCGCTGATCGACGCCGCCGACGTTGCCGCGCTGAAGGCGAAGGTGCTGGCCACCGGCCTGTCGGTGTCGCAGCTCGTGTCGACGGCATGGGCGTCGGCAGCGACGTTCCGCGGGTCGGACAAGCGCGGCGGCGCGAACGGTGCGCGCATCCGCCTCGCGCCGCAGAAGGACTGGGAAGTGAACCGCCCGGCCCAGCTCGCGAAGGTGCTGGAGACGCTCGAAGGCGTGCGGAAGGCGTTCAATGACGCGCAGACGGGCGGCAAGAAGGTGTCGCTCGCCGACCTGATCGTGCTGGCCGGTGCGGCCGGCGTCGAGCAGGCCGCGAAGAACGCGGGTATCGCGGTGACGGTGCCGTTCGCGCCGGGCCGCGCGGATGCGACGCAGGAAGAGACCGACGTCGAGGCGATGGCCGTGCTCGAGCCGCTCGCCGACGGCTTCCGTAACTACCTGAAGGCCGCGTACAAGACGCCGGCCGAGGCGCTGCTGGTCGACAAGGCGCAACTGCTGACGTTGACGGCGCCGGAGATGACGGTACTCGTCGGCGGCTTGCGCGTGCTCGGCGCGAACGCCGGCGACTCGAAGCACGGGGTGTTCACCGACCGTCCGGAAACGCTGACGAACGACTTCTTCGTGAACCTGCTCGACATGGGCACGGAGTGGAAGCCGGTGTCGGCCGCGAACGACGTGTTCGAGGGGCGCGACCGCGCGACGGGCGCGGTCAAGTGGACGGGCACGCGCGTCGACCTGATCTTCGGTTCGCACTCGCAGTTGCGCGCGCTGGCCGAGGTGTACGGCAGCGCGGATGCGAAGGAGAAGTTCGCGCGCGATTTCGTCGCCGCCTGGAACAAGGTGATGACCCTCGACCGCTTCGACCTCGCATGAAACCGGCCGCATGCTCATGCGGTCATGCAGTGACGCAGTAACGCGGAACGGCCGGTCGAACGACCGGCCGTTTCTTCTCGGAACGATGTCTTGTCAAGGGAGTAACGACCATGACGCAAATGATGCTCAACATGCGTGCGGCGGCGTCGCCCGTTCTGCGATCGCCGGTCGAACTGGCGCGCTACGTCGTCGGCTTCGCGATCGTCATCGGCGGGGCGGCGGAACTGGTCTCGCAGGCGCTGCACGCGCTCGCGCCGGTCGCCGGCGGTTGACGGCAGCGACGGCAGCGACGGTTTCGCGACGCCAGACGTGCGAGTCGCGAACGGATGCCGTGCGACGCGGCATGCGGATTGCTCGACGCATTTTCACCGGTTCAACATTTCGAACGAGGAGTCCCGAAGATGGCCAGGAAAGGCAACGCCACGCCGATCAACATCGGCATCAGCGACAAGGACCGCAAGAAGATCGCGGACGGCCTGTCGCGCCTGCTCGCCGATACGTTCTCGCTGTACCTGAAGACCCACAATTTCCACTGGAACGTGACCGGGCCGATGTTCAACACGCTGCACCTGATGTTCGAGGAGCAGTACAACGAGCTATGGCTCGCGGTCGATTCCGTCGCGGAGCGCATTCGCACGCTCGGCGTCGTCGCGCCGGGCACGTTCGCCGAGTTCGCGAAACTGTCGTCGGTGCCCGACGCGAAGGGCGTACCGGCCGCCGAGGAGATGATCCGCCAGCTCGTCGAAGGGCACGAGGCGGTCGTGCGCACCGCGCGCGACATCTTCCCGATCGCCGACGCGGCCAGCGACGAGCCGACCGCCGACCTGCTGACGCAGCGCCTGCAGACGCATGAAAAGACCGCATGGATGCTGCGGTCGCTGCTCGCGTAAGCGCGGTGCGGCCCGATCCGCGATGCGGTCGACTCTGTCCCTTGATTGACGCGCGATGCGGCACAGCCGCGCGCAGCGGGCCTGGGCGGCGTGTGCGCGCCCGCCGGTAGCCGTCTGCGGGCCGCTCCCGACATGACGCGGAGCGCCGCTCGGCTCTAAAATGCCGGGGTTATCTTCCCGGTGCTTCGCCATGCTTGCCCGTTTTCCGCTGTATCTGCGGCTCGTCCGGATGGACAAGCCGATCGGCAGCCTGCTGCTGCTGTGGCCGACGCTCAACGCGCTGTGGATCGCGTCGGACGGCCACCCGCGTTGGCCGCTGCTCGTGATCTTCGTGCTCGGCACGCTGCTGATGCGCTCGGCCGGCTGCGCGATGAACGACTACGCCGACCGCGATTTCGACCGTCACGTGAAGCGCACGGCCGACCGGCCGCTGACGTCGGGCAAGATCCACGCATGGGAAGCCGTCGCGATCGCGGTCGGGCTGTCGTTCGTCGCGTTCCTGCTGATCCTGCCGCTCAATACGCTGACGAAGGAACTGTCCGTCGTCGCGCTGTTCGTCGCGGGCTCGTATCCGTTCATGAAGCGTTTCTTCGCGATTCCGCAGGCGTATCTCGGCATCGCGTTCGGCTTCGGCATCCCGATGGCGTTCGCGGCCGTGCAGGACACGGTGCCGGCGATCGCGTGGGTGATGCTGGTCGCGAACATCTTCTGGTCGGTCGCATACGACACCGAGTACGCGATGGTCGATCGCGACGACGACATCAAGATCGGCATTCGCACGTCCGCGCTGACGTTCGGCCGCTTCGACGTCGCGGCCGTGATGGCGTGCTACGCGGCGACGCTCGGCATCTACGTGTGGGTCGGCGTGACGCTCGGCTTCGGTCTCGTGTACTGGGCCGGCTGGGCCGCCGCGGCCGGCTGCGCGCTGTATCACTACACGCTGATCAAGGATCGTGAACGGATGCCGTGCTTCGCGGCATTCCGGCACAACAACTGGCTCGGCGGCGTGCTGTTCGCGGGCATCGCCGCGCATTACCTGCTGGCCGGCAACTGAACGACGAAGCCGCGCGCCGCCAATGAAAAAGCGACCTGACGGTCGCTTTTTTTACATCGGGCGCCGGTAATCCGGCAAGCGCTCCCGCGCTTACGCGCGGCCGAGTTCGTCGCCCATTTCCTTCGCACGCGCTTCCGCCGCGAGCGCGCCGCGCACGATCGCTTCCTTCACGCCCTGCGCGTCGAATGCCGCGAGCGCGGCGGCCGTCGTGCCGCCCTTCGACGTCACGCGCTCGCGCAGCACGCTCGCCGGCTCGCCCGATTGCGCGGCCAGTTGCGCGGCGCCCGTAAACGTCGCGACCGCGAGCGCGCGGCCCTGTTCGTCGTTCATGCCGAGGCGGCGCGCGGCTTCCTGCAGCGCTTCGATGAAATAAAACACGTACGCGGGGCCGCTGCCCGAAATGGCCGTGACGGCGTCGAGTTGCGACTCGTCGTCGAACCACACGATCTCGCCGACCGCGCCGAGCACGTTCGACGCGAGTTCGCGGCCCGCCGCGTCGACCGCGGGCAGCGCGGCGAGGCCCGTCACGCCCATGCCGACCAGCGCGGGCGTGTTCGGCATCGTGCGCACGACGCGCGGGTAGTCGCCGAGCCAGCGCGCGAGATCCGTGCCGCGGATGCCGGCCGCGATGCTGATCACGAGCTGCGACGTCAGGTGCGGCGCGAGCGCCTGCGCGACGTCCTTCAGCACCTGCGGCTTCACCGCGAGCACGATCGCGTCGTAGCCGGCGAGCGTCGCGTCGACGGCCGCGCCGGTGCGGATGCCGAATTGCTGCGCGGCACGCGCGCGGACGTCCTCGTTGACGTCGATGGCATACAGGCCGTCGGCGGCGACGCCGCGCTTGATCAGGCCGCCGATCAGGGCCGCGGCCATGTTGCCGCCGCCGATGAATGCGATTTTCATGATGTCCGAATGAGCGAGTGAGTGAACGGAAAGGCGGAAAAGGGCGTGGCGTTCAGTGCGAATAATCGCGCGCGCCGAAGATCGCGGTGCCGACGCGCACGATCGTCGCGCCTTCGAGCACGGCCGCGTCGAGGTCGGCGGACATGCCCATCGACAGCGTGTCGAGCGGCAGGCCGTCGGCGCGCAACGTGTCGAACAGCGCGCGCAGCGCGCGGTGCGGCACGCGTTGCGCGTCGGTGTCGCCGGCCGGTTCGGGAATCGCCATCAGGCCGCGCAGCCGCAGCGACGGCAGCGCGGCGACCGCGCGCGCGACCTCGGCCACGTCGGCCGGCGCGACACCGCTCTTCGACGCCTCGCCGCTGATGTTCACCTGCACGCACACGTTGAGCGGCGGCAGGTGCGCGGGGCGCTGTTCCGACAGGCGCTGCGCGATCTTCAGGCGGTCGACCGAATGGACCCAGTCGAAGCGTTCGGCGACGGGGCGCGTCTTGTTCGATTGCAGCGGCCCGATGAAATGCCATTCGAGCGACGCGCGCAGGTCGGCGAGCGCATCGATCTTGTCGATCGATTCCTGCACGTAGTTTTCGCCGAATGCACGTTGTCCGGCCGCGTGCGCGGCGCGCACGTCGTCGGCGGGAAACGTCTTCGACACGGCGAGCAGCGAGATGGTGGCGGGATCGCGGCCGGCCGCGCGGGCGGCGTCGGCGATGCGGCGGTGAACGGATTCGAGACGGGCGGCGAGATCGGACATGACGGGCGCGAAAGCAGGCACGAAAGCGGGCATGAAGCCGATGCGCCGCGACACGCGGCGCATCGATCCGCTCATTATACGGACGCCGCGCGCGGACGCCGGCCGCGGCGGCGCGTCACGTCAGCCGTACAGCAAATGCTCGACGAGCTGGACCCAGTGGGTGACCGGAATCTGCGTGCCGCTCTGCAGGTGCGCGATGCAGCCGATGTTGCCGGACACGATCATCTGCGGTTCGAGCGCCTGCAGTTTCAGCAGCTTCTGCTTGCGCAACCGGTACGACAGCGACGGCTGCGTCAGCGAATAGGTGCCGGCCGAGCCGCAGCACAGATGGCTGTCGGCCGGTAGCCGCACGTCGATGCCGAGCGTCTCGAGCAGCCGCTCGACCTTGCCGCGCGACTGCTGGCCGTGCTGCAGCGTGCACGGCGGGTGGTACGCGATCGTATGGACCGCGCGGCGCCGCGCGAGCGTCGCGAGTTCGGCCTCGAATGCGAGCAGCACATCGGAGATGTCGCGCGTCAGCGACACGATGCGCTGCGCCTTCTCCGCGTAAGCCGGATCGTCGCGCAGCAGGTGCGCGTATTCGAGCACCGTCACGCCGCAGCCCGATGCGTTCATCACGATCGCCTCGGCGCCCTGTTCGACGTGCGGCCACCACGCGTCGATGTTGCGGCGCGCGTCGTCGAGCGCTTCGTCGTGATAGTTCAGGTGCAGGCGGATCGCGCCGCAGCAGCCCGCGTCGGGCGCGACGACCGTCTCGATGCCGAGCGCATCGAGCACGCGCGCGGTCGCGATGTTGATGTTCGGCAGCATCGACGGCTGCACGCAGCCGCCGAGCATCAGCATCTTGCGCGGATGCGTGCGGTGCGGCCATTCGAGCAGCCGCGTGCGCGGCGGCACCTTGTCGCGCAGCCGCTTCGGCAGCAGCGGCCGCACATGCTGGCCGAGCCGCATCACGGGCGAGAACAGCGCGGCATTCGGCACGAGGCTCGCGAGCATGCGGCGCACGAGCCGCTGCTGCGCCGGGCGCTGCACCTGCGCCTCGACGTGCTTGCGGCCGATCTCGACGAGCCGGCCGTACTGGACGCCGGACGGGCAGGTCGTCTCGCAGCTGCGGCACGTGAGGCAGCGGTCGAGGTGCTGCTGCGTGCTGCGCGTGACGGGCGCGCCTTCGACCATCTGCTTGATCAGGTAGATGCGTCCGCGCGGGCCGTCGAGTTCGTCGCCGAGGAGCTGGTAGGTCGGGCAGGTCGCGGTGCAGAACCCGCAGTGCACGCACTTGCGCAGGATCGCGTCGGCCTCGTCGCCGTCGGGCGTGTTGCGGATGAAATCGGCGAGGTTCGTTTGCATCGAGCCCTCAGAGGTCGGGGTAGAGCCGGCCGCGGTTGAAGATGCGCGCGGGATCGAAGGCGGCCTTCAGCCCGCGGTGGATTTTCATCATCGGAGCGGGAAGCGGCGTGAACACCCCCGCGCTGCGGTCGTACGCGTCGCCCGCGCGGAACAGCGTCGCGTGGCCGCCGGCCTGCTTCGCGCTCATGCGGACGGTCTGCGCGTCGGCGTCGGTGATCCACCAGCGCTGCGCGCCGCCCCATTCCATCAGCTGGGTGCCGGGCAGGTGCATCGGCTCGGTGATCGACGGCAACGCGAGGCGCCACAGCGCGTAGCCCGGCGGGATGCCGTTGAAGAACGGGTCGGTATGCTCGCGCAGGCCGGCCCAGAAGCGCTCGGCTTCGACCGCGTCGACGACTTCGCCGCCGAGCAGCGTCTTCGCCGATTTCACGGCCGCCTCGGCGCCCGACAGGCGCAGCACCAGCGTGCCGTTGCGCCAGGCGCTCGCACTGACGGGCAGCGGGTGGCCGCCCCATTCGTTGAGCTTGCGCACCGCGTCGGTCGCGGTCATCTCGAACTTCAGCGTGACCTCGGCGACGGGCATCGGCAGCACCTTGATCGACAGGTCGAGCATCAGCCCGAGCGTGCCGAGCGCGCCGGCCATCAGGCGCGACACGTCGTAGCCGGCGACGTTCTTCACCACCTGGCCGCCGAAGCGCAGCATTTCGCCGCGGCCGTTCATCAGCGTGACGCCGAGCACGAAATCGCGCGGTGCGCCGCAGGTGGCGCGGCGCGGGCCCGCGAGGCCGGCGGCGACGCAGCCGCCGACGGTGGCCGCGCGGCCGAAGTGCGGCGGCTCGAACGGCAGCATCTGGCCGCGCTCGGCGAGGACGGTTTCGAGCTGCGCGAGCGGCGTGCCCGCGCGGACCGTGACGACGAGCTCTGCCGGGTCGTACGACACGATGCCCTGAAACGCGCGCGTGTCGAGTATTTCGCCCTCGAGCGCCTGGCCGTACCAGTCCTTGGTGCCGCCGCCGCGAATCCGCAGCGGCCGGCCGTCGGCACTGGCCGCGCGGATACGCTCGGCCCATT
>NZ_JAAGPK010000110.1:0-27257 GCF_017104685.1 Burkholderia sp. Tr-20355
AGGCACATCGTCGGCCCAGCCCCTTCCCGAAGTCGGCGTCGCCACGGTCGCGCCGCGCACGGTCCGCCTCGCGGACGCGTTCAACGGGCGCGTCGAAGCGGTCGATGCGGTCGAACTGCGGCCGCGCTCGCCGGCGACTGCGCGGCGTGCCACGACGCGGCCGACCATACGCCGTACGCGGGCGGCCAGCCGGTGAATTCGCCATTCGGGCCGATCTATGCACCGAACATCACCCCGGACCCGACGCACGGGATCGGCCACTACACGCTGCGCCAGTTCGACGACGCGTTGCGGCGCGGCGTGCGCGCGGACGGCAGCCGGCTGTATCCGGCGATGCCGTACCCGTCGTTCGCGCGCCTGAGCGACGACGACGTGCGCGCGCTGTATGCGTATTTCATGCGTGGCGTCGCACCGTCCCCGAGCGCGGCGAAGCTCACGCAGTTGCCGTTTCCGTTCAATCAGCGCTGGGCGCTCGGGCTCTGGAGCCTCGTGTTCGCCAACGGCGACCGGTTCGCGCCGCAGCCGTCGCAATCGACCGAATGGAATCGCGGCGCGTATCTCGTGCAGGGGCTCGGCCATTGCGGCGCATGCCATACGCCGCGCGGGCCGGCCTACAACGAACGCGGCTACGACGAGCGCAGCCCCGCGTTCCTGACCGGCGGCGTCAACGACCACTGGTTCGCGCCGAACCTGACCGGCGCGGACGCGGACGGCCTCGGCCGCTGGTCCGCCGGCGATATCGCCGCGTTCCTGCGCAGCGGTCACGCGCAACGCGGCGCGGTGTTCGGTGCGATGGCGCCGGTGGTCGGCGAAAGTACCGCGTTGCTGACCGGCGCCGACCGTCGTGCAATCGCCGTGTACCTGAAATCGTTGCCCGCACAACCGACTGCCGCGACGAATCCGTTGGGTGTCGGCATGCCGCGGCTGACGGCCGCCGGCCCGCGCCCGGAGGGTGGCCAGCAGGCGCCGGGCGCCGGGATATATGCGGGTTTCTGTGCGCGTTGCCACGGTGCCGACGGCACGGGCGTGCGCGACCACCGGCCGCCGCTCGTCGGCAATTCGGCGGTGCTGGCGGCCGATCCGACCAGCGCAATCCGGATCGTGGTCGAAGGCGCGCGGCCCGCGCCGGGTACGAACGGCCCCGTGCAACGGATGCCGGCCATGCGCGGCACGCTGACCGGCAGCGAGATCGCGGCGGTGGTCAGCTATGTGCGCGGCGCATGGGGCAATCGGGCGGCGCCGGTGTCGGAGCGGGAGGTGAGAAGGTTACGGGAAGCGATTCGCCAATAGCGTCCGGCACGGCAACGACGGCCGGGACGCACGCCCGGCTGTCGTCCGCGCGTCGCTCAGTCCCGCAACACCGCCACCGCCTTGATCTCGACGATGTAGCCGGGCGAGCCGCCCAGCATGTGTGCGCCGACCGCCGTCCATGCCGGTTTCGGATGAGCGTGCAGATACCGGTCGCGCACCTGCATGAACAGCGGCAGGTCGCGCATGTCGGTATGGAACGTCGTCAGGTCGACCACGTCGCCGAACGATGCGCCGGCCGCCTCGAGCACGAGCCGCAGGTTCTCGAACGCCTGCACGATCTGCGCCTCGCGGCCGTCGACCGGTTGCATCGCCGCGTCGCGGCCGATCTGGCCGGACACGTACAGCGTGTCGCCGACCTGCAGGCCCGGCGCATAGCCGATTTTCTCGTACACCGCTTCCATTCCCGCCGGAACGATGGCTTTGCGATCACGCATGGGTGTCTCCGTGGCCGGCGGCATCGCGCCGGCCGTCTGGTTGTCGATGAAAACGGTCGATGGACGAAGCCGAGCGGCACGCCGCTCAACCCGTATCGCCGCCGGCGACCGGCAGCACCGTGCCGGTGATGTAGCTCGCCTCGTCGGACGCGAGGAACAGGATCGGCGCGATCTGCTCGTCGAGGCTGCCATAGCGCTTGAAGTACGTCGACTCGGTCACCTGCCGCACGGCCTCGGCCATCCACGCCTGCTCCTGCGCGCTGTCGCCGGCCGCATTGCGCGGCACGCGACGAGGCGGTGCATGCGTGCCGCCCGGCGCGGTGGCCACGACACGGATGTTGTGCGCCGCGTACTCCATCGCGAGCGCCGACGTCAGCGCATTGACGCCGCCCTTCGCCGCCGAGTACGGCACGCGGCGAATCCCGCGGGTCGCGTTCGACGAGACGTTGACGATCGTGCCGCCGCCGCGCGCGATCAGGTGCGGCAGCACGGCGTGACAGGCATAAAGCGTCGGCATCAGCGAGCGGCGGATTTCCGCGTCGATCTGCGCCGGCTCGAATTCGGCGAACGGGCGCATGCGAATCGCGCCGCCGACGCCGTTGATCAGGATGTCGATGCCGCCGAACGCCTGCACCGCGTACGCGATCGCCGCATGCGCGCCTTCATAGGTTTCGAGATCGGCGACGCAGCCCGCCGTCTCGCCGCCGCTCGCCTCGGCCGCCACCTCGGCGACGAAATCCGCGCGATCGACGAACAGCACCCTGCCGCCCTCGGCCGCCGCGCGCAGCGCGACGCCTCGGCCGATACCCTGCGCCGCGCCGGTGACGACGACGACCTTGCCGGAGAATCGTTGCATGATCATGCCGCCTTTGCCGTGACGTTGGGCGTGAACTTCTCGTAGTGGAAGCTGTTCGGCTTCACGCCTTCGTCGTCGAAGTACTGGCGCACCGCGTCGACCATCGGCGGCGGCCCGCACAGATACACGTCGACATCGCCGTCGTTCAGTGCATCGGCCGGAATGTGCTGCGTGACCCAGCCCTTGCGCGGATGGTCCGACGCGGCATCCGCGACGACCGTCGCGAAACTGAAGTTCGGCAGCTGCGCCGCATAGGCCTCGATCGCGTCGACCAGCACGAGATCGAGATCGCGCGTCACGCCGTAGATCAGGTGCACCTTCTGCCGCGAGCCGCCGCGCGCCAGCACCTCGAGCATCGACAGGAACGGCGCGAGGCCGGTGCCGCCGGCGAGGAACAGCAGCGGCCGCGCGACGTCGCGCAGGTAGAAGCTGCCGAGCGGGCCGTGCAATTGCAGCGTGTCGCCCGGCCGCGCCGATTCGAGCCACGTGCTCATCACGCCGCCGGGAATCTTCTTGATCAGGAAGCTGACCTTCGCATCGGCCGGCGCCGACGAGAACGAATAGGAACGGTGCTGGCCGCTCGCGGGCACGTCGATGTTCACGTACTGGCCCGGCAGGAACACCGGCGCGGCGGCGCCGACGTCGAGCTCGAGCACGACGGCCGCGTCGTTGTGCTGTTCGACCTTCGTGACCGTCGCGGCAAAGCCGCTCTGGCCGGTCTTGCACGCGACCGACGAGGTCGGCACCGCGATCACGCAATCGCTTTGCGGCACCATCTGGCACGTCAGCACGAGGCCGCCGTCCTTCTCGTCTTCGGTGAGCGCGTCGTCGATGTAATCGTCGCCGAGGTCGTAGCGGCCGCTTTCGGCGCGGCACTTGCAGGTGCCGCACACGCCGTCGGAGCAATCCATCGGCAGGTTGATCTTCGCGCGGAAGGCCGCGTCGAGAACCTTCTCGCCGGCCTTGCAATCGATGAAGCGGGTTACCCCGTCCTCGAAGTTCAGTGCAATCGTGTAGCTGGACATGGTGTCGCCTCCACTTCCTTTCATCACAAAACGACGGCGTCAGACGTGATAGACGTCGAGCACCTGCCGGATGTAGTCGTTCTTCAGCACGATCTTCTTGTGCGAGATCAGCAGCGCATCGCCCGCCCGGCGCAACGTGACGAACATCGTGCCGAAGAAGTGGTCGGTCACGCGGTAACGATGGTTCAGCGTGTGAAAGTTGTAACGCACGTCCACTTCGTCATCGCGCTCGGCCAGCACCTCGACGTTCGTCACGTTGTGGCTGGTACGCGGCTCGGGCGTCGATGCGCCGCTGCGCTCGGTCTTGATCCGGAACACGCGGTCCTCGAGGCCGCCGCGGTCCGGGTAGTACATCAGCGAGATCTGGCTCTGCGGGTCGTCGGTCGGCCGGTCGTCGTCGTCCCACGCGGGCATCCAGTACGTGACGTCCTCCGAATAGCAGGTCAGCCACTCGTCCCACTGGCGATCGTCGAGCAGCCGTGCTTCGCGATACAGCGTCGTGCAAATGGTCCGGTAATCGAAGCTCATGCCGCCACCTCCCCGCGTTCCTTCTTCAGCGCATCGCGCATCACGTGCACCCAGTGTTCGTGCTGGCACACGAACAGCCCTTCGTCCTCGCTGCGCTCGCCCGAGATGCGCGGGTTCAGCCCCATCTTCGTCGCGTTCTCGTCCGGCCCGTCGACCCACAGCGGCGCGCCGCGCGACAGGTCGTTCCACATCGCCGTGACGCCCGCATAACCGGCCTGGCACGCGCGGAACTCCTCGAGATCGTCGGCGGTGCCCATGCCCGTGACGTTGAAGAAATCCTCGTACTGGCGAATGCGGAGCGTGCGATCGGTGTCGCTCTCGCCCTTCGGCGCGAAGCAGAAGATCGTGACTTCGGTCCGGTCGACGCCGAGCGGCCGCACCACGCGGATCTGCGTGCTGAACTGGTCCATCAGGAACACGTTCGGGTACACGCACAGGTTGCGTGTCTGGTTCACGATGAAGTCGGCCTGCACGTCACCGACGCGCGCGCGGATCTCGTCGCGATGCCGGTACACGGGCCGCACTTCCGGGTTCATCGTCTGCGTCCACAGCAGGATGTGGCCGTTGTCGAAGCCGTACACGCCCGCGACCGACTTGCTCCAGCTGTTCGCGTCGACGGCCTTGGTGCCGTCTTCCTTGCGGCGGCCCATCGTCGCCGCATAGTTCCAGTGCACGGTGCTGACGTGGTAGCCGTCGCAACCGTTCTCCATCTGCATCTTCCAGTTGCCTTCGTAGATGTAGGACGAGTTGCCGCGCAGCACTTCAAGCCCGTTCGGCGCCTGGTCGACGATCTGGTCGATGATCACGCGCGCTTCGCCGAGGTAGTCCTCGAGCGGCAGCACGTCGGGGTTGAGGCTGCCGAACAGGAAGCCGCGATAGCTTTCGAAGCGCGCGACCTGCTTCAGGTCGTGCGACCCGTTCGTGTTGAACTGCACCGGATATTCCGTCGTCTTCTCGTCCTTCACCTTCAGCAGCTTGCCGGTGTTCGAGAAGGTCCAGCCATGGAACGGGCACGTGAAGCTGCCCTTGTTGCCGTGCTTGCGGCGGCACAGCATCGCGCCCTTGTGCGCGCACGCATTGATGACCGCGTGCAGCTCGCCGGCCTTGTCGCGCGTGATCACGATCGGCTGGCGGCCGATCCACGTCGTGTAGTAGTCGTTGTTGGCCGGAATCTGGCTTTCGTGCGCGAGGTACACCCAGTTGCCCTCGAAGATGTGCTTCATCTCGAGCTCGTACAGTTCCGCGTTCGTGAAGATGTCGCGGCGGCAGCGGAATACGCCGGCCTCCTTGTCGTCCTGCACGGCGGTGGCGAGCAGGTGATCCAGTTCGTTGGTGGGGTCGATCGTGGCGGACATGTTGTCTCCTTCCATGCGCGTGCCGCGTCCTGCAAGCACGCTCGCATCGGTTTCGGTTGAATCTCGCGGAAACCCGGCCGGCGGCGGCGCATGCGCGCCGCGCCGCCAGGCGGTTACGCCGTCGCGGCTGCGCGCGGGCGGTGGACGATCTGGTTGTCCTTGCCCTGCACCAGCGGCGTCAGCACGAAGTTGAATTCGATGTCCTGGTAGGCATCGGCCTTCATGCCGAGCGCCGTGCCGCCGGTCTTCCCGACCACGGGCGGGATCAGCTCCTCGCGCGTCGCGTACGCGAAGTCGTCCCAGATCAGCGGATCGCCGTCGATGTTGAACTGCGTCGTCAGCTTGCGGTGATCGGGGCTGTCGACGAAGAAGTGCACGTGCGCCGGGCGGTTGCCGTGGCGGCCGAGGCCGTTCAGCAGTTGCTGCGTCGCGCCTTGGGGCGGGCAGCCGTAGCCGACCGGCATCAGCGTGCGAAATTCGTACTTGCCGTCGGCACCCGTCTTCACCGCGCCGCGCAGGTTGAAGTCGGTCTGCGCGCCGGTCGGGTCGAAGTGCGAATAGAAGCCCTTCGAGTTCGCGTGCCAGCATTCGACCACCGCGCCCGCGACCGGCTTGCCGTCGAGGCCCGTGACCGTGCCGTGGATCACGAGCGGGCCCGCGCCGTCGTCCGCGTCGAGATCAATCTTCGACACGCCGTCGCGAACCGGCGCGCCTGCGACGTACAGCGGCCCTTCGATCGTGCGCGGCGTGCCGCCGTCGAGGCCGGCGGCCTGGTCCGCGGCGTCCATCCGGATGTCCAGGTACTTCTCGAGACCCAGACCGGCCGCGAGCAGCGCTGCCTCGCCATCCCGACCGAGCTTGTTCAGGTAGTTGACGCCGGCCCACACTTCGTCGGGCGTGATGTCGAGATCGTCGATCGCCTTGAACAGGTCGCCGAGCAGGCGCAGCACGACCTGCTGCGTGCGCGCGTGACCGCCGGCGCCGCCCGCGTTCGACGCGGCCTTCAGCAGATCCTGCACTTCCCGGGTTTCGAAAACTTTGACGCTCATGATGGTGTCTCCACGTGTATTTTGGGGGGAATGACGGCTTTGCCTGACTCGGGCTAGCGCGCGACTCGCACGAGTCCGTCGCGGGTGAAACGCCTGACCTTGTCTTCGTCGAGCTCGATGCCGAGACCGGGGCCGTCCGGCACGGCCAGTTCGAAGTCGCTGTAGTCGAGCGGCTGCGTCAGGATCTCTTCGGTGATCAGCAGCGGCCCGAACAGCTCGGTGCCCCACTGCAGGTTCGCGAAACTCGCGAACAGGTGCGCGGACGCCACCGTGCCGAATGCGCCTTCGAGCATCGTGCCGCCGTATAGCTCGATGCCGGCGGCATCGGCGATCGCGGCCACGCGCTGCGCGGCGAAGAGGCCGCCGCTCTGCTCGATCTTGATCGCGAACACGTCCGCGCCGTGATGCTTCGCGATGTCGAAGGCGCTGTCGGGGCCTTGCAGGATTTCATCGGCCATCAGCGCGACCGGGAAACGGCCCATCAGGCGCGCCAGCGCCGCGGCGGACGCGACCGGCTGCTCGACCAGTTCGCAGCCCGCATCGGCCAGCGCGGGAATCGCGCGCGCGGCCTGCGTTTCGCTCCATGCCATGTTCACGTCCACGCGCACCGACGCGCGATCGCCGACGGCCTTCTTGATCTCGGCCACGTGCCGGATATCCGTCTCCGGCGACTTCGCGCCGATCTTCAGCTTGAACACGTTGTGGCGGCGCAGGTCGAGCATCCGCTCGGCTTCGGCGATGTCGGTGGACGTGTCGCCCGACGCGAGCGTCCATGCGACCGGCAGGCGATCGCGCCGGCGGCCGCCGAGCAGCTCGCCGACGGGCACGCCGAGCCGCTTGCCGTGCGCGTCGAGCAGCGCGGTTTCGAGCGCGCTCTTCGCGAAGTGATTGACCTTCGCGAGCTTGCCGAGGAAGGCCATCAGCGTCTGGATGCGTGTTGCGTCGCGGCCGACGATCGCCGGGGCAAGGTACGCATCGATCGCGAGCTTCATCGCCTCGGGGCTTTCCGGGCCGTACGCCATGCCGGCGATCGTCGTGCCTTCGCCGAGGCCCGTCACGCCGTCGCTGCAGAACACCTTCACGAGCATCAGCGTCTGGCCGTGCATCGTGGCCATCGACAGCTTGTGCGGGCGGATTGTCGGCAGGTCGACGAGGCGGGTTTCGATGCGTTCGATGGTGGCGGAAGACATGGCGCGTGCGGCTTGGGGGCTGTTCATGGAACGGATTTATACGCGGCGGGGAAATGGGGCGTCCAATACTTTTGGTCGCCGAATTTCATACCTGACAGGTATCGAACCTCGGCAATATGCACGCATTATTGCGACGCACCATACCTATTTTGGCTAATTAGAGAGATGCGGAGCCTTGCTGGAGCGGGGTGTGCGCGAATGCGCGCTACGGTGGGGGAAGCGGTGCGCCGCGGTCGCCCGCGCACCGGCCATAAGCGAGGAAATCGGCGGTCGATACGGGAAGATCAGGGTTTTCCTGAGGAAAAAAACTGCCGGACCGTGGCGGCACGACGGGTCGCCGCGCCATCGTCGGTCAGCGGCAGGCCGCCGCGACCGTCGCCTGCCATTGCGCGGCAACGCCGGCGTAATCGTCGACCTTGAAAGCCGAGCCGTCCTGGACATGGACCCAGCCGAGCGTGCGCTCGGACAGCGGCTTCTCGTGATCGTCCGTCGCGACCTTGACGATCGCATGCGCACGGACGTGCACGACGCCGTTCGGATAGTCGGACGACGGGTTCGCCAGCGTCACCGTCACGAACGGCCCGAGATCCTGCAGCAACTGCGCGGCCGGCGGATGGTCGGCCAGCAGCAGCGCGCCACCCTTCACGCGGTCGTCCACGCGGATGGCCGTGCCGCCCGGCCGCCGGTGCGCGGCGGTCGGCAGCGACATCCACAGCACGTGCGCCGGGTTGAGATAGACCACGTCGGGGTCGCCCATTGCGTCGCGCGTTTCAATCCGGGGTATCGGCATCGAGCCTCTCCAGTCGAATATCGGGCACCGCATGCGGGTGCGTCGGCACCATGATGATGCCGCACGATGTCGGCTTGCCGCGCGTATTCCGATGAATGGCGCGACGGCCCGCGAGCGGGGCGCCGCGCCATGCGCACGTCACTGCCTTGCCGGCGCACCGATACCGTCGATGTCGGGCGCCCAGCCCGTCGGATTGGAGAACTTCAGCGTGTTGGCGCTCCCTTGCCTGAACGTGCCCGTCACCGTCACCGTCGACACGTTCCCCCATCCGCCCGTCGACGGGAACGACACGGACACGGGCGCCGCGCCGTCGAAACCGACCTGCGCGCTGCGCGGCGTCGAATCGCCGTTCACGTAGGCGATCACGACGCTGTAGGTGCCGTCCGCCGGCACCGAGATGCCGTTGATCGTGAGCGTGCCGTTGCTGGTCCCGTCACCGTTGCCGATATAGCCGACGTCCTGTCCGCGCGAACACGCGCCGCATGACGACACGCGCGCCGCCCCGCCGAGCGTGTTGCCGGCTGCCTCGGCCTCGTATGCCAGCGGCGGCGGCGGCGGAACCTTCACCGGGCCGGCCACCACGGCGACCGACGTGACGTCCGGTGCTGCCGTCGTACCGCCGGTGCCCGACAAGGTCAACGTGTTCGGCCCGGACTGCAGGTTGACAAAGACCGTCACCGTGCCGACGGTATTGCCGGTGGGCGGAAACGCGAGCGTCGTGCCGTTGCCGCCGTTCGCCGCGAGCTGTGCGCTGGCGGTTTCCGTCCCGGTGTTCAGGTAGGCGATCTGGACATAACCGCCCACCGTTTGCGAGGTCACGTTGTTGAACGTCACCGCGCCCAGCCCCGTCACCTTCTTGCCGCTCGCACACGCGGTGCAGTCCGCGACCGTCGCGCCGCCCGACAGCGTGCCCGGCAGGTAGGCGGTCGACGGCAGGTCCGTGCCGCTCAACACGAGCATCACGGTGCCGCCGGCCGGCACGCTCGCGGCCGTGTAGGCATCGGTCGCCGCGCCGAGATCCTTGTGCGCCCAGACATCGCGGACGGTCGCCGACGTACCGGCCGCGAAGCCCAGTTGCTGCCACGTCACCGTGATGTCGCTCGCCGCCGTGCCGTTATTGAACAGCAGCACCGCGCGTTTGCCCGCGCCGGCCAGCAGCTTCGCCCACACCTGCTGCCCGTTGGCATCCGCGACCTTCAAGCCCTGCAGGCCCAGCATGTCCTGGTCGATCGCGATCAGCTCGGGATTGGTGAGCAGGCTCGCCGTATCGCTCGACAGCGACGTCGACAGGTCGTTGCCGAGTATCATCGGCGCGCCGGCGATGGCCCACAGATTCACGTGCGCCAGGTCGTTCGCAGCCGTCATGCCCATACCGGCCACCATCATGTCCGGATCGTTGTAGTAACCGGTGTGCTGGCCTTCGGGGTGATAGTTGCCGTTGAAGTTGCCGAGCACCGAGCCGAACTTCGGCACCCCGCTCCCCGGCCCGTAGATGTCGCCCGTCGTGCGCCACGAAGTCGCGATCCCCGCGCCCCAGTCCCAGGGCCCCAGGTTGTAGTCGGGATAACCGCTCTTGCCGAGCGTGCCCCAGTCGCACATGTTCAGCACCAGCCGCTTCCCGGTGGCGACATAGGCTTTCTGAATCGCCTGCGAGATCGCCGTATAGGCTTGCTGCGGATCGTATCCGGCCGCGCTGCCGCCGCACCAGTCGACCTTGACGAAGTCGTAGCCCCACTGCGCGAACTGCAGGAAGTCGTGATCGTAGTGCGCGTAGTCGCTGCCGACGAAATGCGTGCCGTTCGTGTTTCCGCAGCCCTGCGGCCCGGAGTCGATATAGATGCCGGCCTTCAACCCCTTGCCGTGAATGTAGTCGGCCATCGCCTTCATCCCGCCCGGCCACTGGTTGGTGGGATTGCCGTTCATGTCGACGTTGAGGATGAAGTTGCCGTTCGCGTCGCGCTTTCTGGACGTCCACCAGCCTTCGTCGATGTTCACATACTGGTACTTGTTGCCCGTCGCGAGGTTCGCGTTCAGCGCGGCCAGGCCGTCGGCCTGCGCCTTGATCGTATCGAAGCTGACGTTTTCCTCGAGGCTGTTCCACGACGACCAGCCCATCGGCGGCGGATTCACCGCGATCTGCTGCAGTGCGGTCGGCGACGTACCGGTGGGGTTCGTGCCGCCGCCAGTCGTCGACGTCGTGCCGGTGGTCGAGGTCGTCCCCGTCGCCGACGTGTTCGTTCCCGCCGACGAACCGACATCGTCGCCGCCGCATGCCGACAGGCCAATCGCTGCCGCCACGAGGCATATCATCAACATTCCTAAATGATTGACGCCCTTCATCTTCGTCTCCCGATTGTTGTGAACGACGCACGCCAGTCAGCATCGTGCGCGTACGCAGATTAATGACGTTCGTTTCCCCGTTTCAATCTTTGCGGCACGCGGTCACATATTGGGAGATGACGGTGTTCCGGTCGCCCATGGCGTTGACGTCGATGCTTGCCGCGATCGACCGCGAAAACCCACTCTTTGGACACTTGATCGACCAGGCGGAAACAATCCGCGTCGTTATTGCCGGTTTGAAGTAAAACCGGACAGGCGCGCCGCTACGCTCGCGACGTTGCGTGCGCGAGCTTCGCCACGCGTTCGTCGTACACCACCCGGATACGCCGTGGCATCGGGCCGCGGCCGATAGACGTGCGGCCTCCACGGTTCCGGTTCGAGGCTCGGCAACAGGCGCACCAGGCGCCCTTGCTGGACGTACGGCCGAACCAGGTACGCCGCGCACCGGCCGAATCCGGCTCCGGCGCACACGGCCTCGATCTCCGCCTCGGTGTCGTCCGTCAGACAGGCCGGCGACAACGGCACGAAGTGTGGTTCTCCGCGGAAGATCCATGGCCACGCGCACCCGCTCCCACGATCGATCAGGCACGTCACCGGCATCGCCTCGAGTTAATTGCGGAATGGGGCTGCCAGGCCAAAGCGCATTCTTGAAAATGACTGCAATCGGGGGCGCCAGATATCCTTTGCGGATCGATAACGGCCGATCCGAACACGCGTGACCGAAAGTCTTCGCGCAGGTTTTCACGCCGGGCCTTCAGATCAGGCACCGGTCCCGCCGCACCGGCCACACCTGCAGTGTCATCAAACAGAATGCGGCAACAAAACCCACAGCGACTGTTCAGTTTCCGCACACCGCATCGCGAACACGCCCCAATCCATACGCCTCCCGCGCGTGGGAAGAAACCCGGATAGCTCCGTTTCGCCCTGCCCGCCTACCCTCGCGGGCATGCTGGAGCGGGCCGCGCGTTGCCCGATCCGGCGATCCGAATTTCCACAGGAGCGCACATGGATAGCAGCAACACCGCACTGTTCGACGCCGACATCTGGCGCGGCAAGATCTTCACCGGCCGCTGGGACGCGAGCCCGCACGCGGCCGACGTGATCGAACCGGCGACCGGCAACACGCTCGGCCGCATCGGTCTCGCCGACGGCGCGGCCATCGCGGAAGCTGCCACCGCCGCCCATCGCGCGCAACCCGCATGGTTCGCCCTGCCCTACGACGAGCGCGCGGCGGTGCTGCGCCGCGCGGCGGCCGTCGCCGAAACGCATTTCGATGCGATCGTCGACTGGCTCGTGCGCGAAAGCGGCTCGACGCGCGCGAAGGCGTCGTTCGAAACGTCCGTTACGATCAAGGCATTGCACGAGGCCGCCGGGCTGCCGTCGCGCGCAGCCGGTGAAGTGCTGCCGTCGGCGGCCGGCCGGCTGTCGCTCGCGCGCCGCCGCCCGCGCGGCGTGGTCGGCGTGATCTCTCCGTTCAATTTCCCGCTGTACCTCGCGCTGCGCGCGGTCGCACCGGCGCTCGCGCTCGGCAACGCGGTCGTGCTGAAACCCGATCCGCGCACCGCCGTGTGCGGCGGTGTCGCGATCGCGCGCGTGTTCGAGCTAGCCGGCCTGCCCGAGGGCGTGCTGCACGTGCTGCCCGGCGACGGTGCGGCCGGCGCCGCGCTGGTCGCCGATCCGCATGTCGCGATGATCCAGTTCACCGGCTCCACCGCGGCCGGGCGCAAGGTCGGCGAAGCGGCGGGCCGCCATCTGAAGAAGGTATCGTTGGAACTCGGCGGCAAGAACTCGCTGATCGTGCTCGACGACGCCGATCTCGACCGCGCGGTCGCCAACACCGCGTGGGGCGCGTATCTGCATCAAGGCCAGATATGCATGGCGACCGGCCGCGTGCTCGTGCAGCGCGCGATCCACGACCGCTTCGTCGCGAAGCTCGTCGAGAAGGCGCAAAGCCTGCGCGTCGGCGACCCGGCTACCGGCGACGTCGGCCTCGGACCGTTGATCAATGCCGCACAATGCGACCATGCGGCGAGCGTGGTCGATGCAGCCCGCCGCGCGGGCGCACGCGTCGAGACGGGCGGCGGCCATCGCGGCCTGTTCTTCGAGCCGACCGTGCTGAGCGGCGTCACGCCGGGCAATCCGGCGTTCGACGAGGAAATTTTCGGGCCGGTCGCGATCGTCGTGCCGTTCGATACCGACGAAGACGCGATCGCCCTCGCCAATCAAACCGAATACGGGCTGTCGATGGCGATCCTGTCCGCCGACGTCGGCCGCGCGCTGAGGATCGGCGAACGCCTGAACACGGGGCTGCTGCACATCAACGACCAGACGGTGAACGACGAAGTGATCAATCCGTTCGGCGGCGTCGGCGCATCGGGCAATGGTGCGAGCATCGGCGGCAGCGCGAACTGGGAAGAATTCACGCAGTGGCAGTGGCTGACGATCAAGGGCGAAGCGCCGTTGTACCCGATTTGACGAGGAGACCGACCATGTACACCGAAAACGATACGCGCGCCGTCACCGCGGCCGTCGCACGCGCCGCCGGCGCGCCCTTCACGATCGAATCCGCGCGGCTCCGCGCGCCGCGCGCCGACGAGGTGCTGGTACGCGTCGTCGCGACGGGCCTGTGCCACACCGACCTGATCGTGCGCGACCAGTACTACCCGGTACCGCTGCCGGCCGTGCTCGGTCACGAAGGCGCCGGCGTGGTCGAGGCGGTCGGCCCGGACGTGAAGACGCTCGCCGCCGGCGATCACGTCGTGCTCACCTACGGCGCGTGCGGCCACTGCGCGTCGTGCGTCGGCGGTCACGGCGCGTATTGCCGGCAGTTCTTCGCGCTGAATTTCGGCGGCGCCGACGCCGACGGGCAGACGGCCATCCGCGACGAAGCCGGACAACCGCTGCACGATCATTTCTTCGCGCAGTCGTCGTTCGCGAGCTACGCGCTCGCACGCGAGAACAACGCGATCAAGGTGCCGAAGCAAGCGCCGCTCGAACTGCTCGGCCCGCTCGGCTGCGGGATCCAGACCGGCGCGGGGGCGGTGATCAACTCGCTCGCGGTGCGCCCCGGCAGCAGCTTCGCGAGCTTCGGCGCGGGGGCGGTCGGCATGAGTGCCGTGATGGCCGCACGCATCGCGGGTGCGACGACGATCATCGCGGTCGACATCGTCCCGTCGCGGCTCGCGCTGGCGCTCGAGCTCGGCGCGACGCACGCGCTCAACAGCCGGGAAGTCGACGTCGTCGCCGCGATCCGCGAGATCACCGGCGGTGGCGTCGACTATGCGCTCGAATCGACCGGGCTGCCGGCGGTGCTGTCGCAAGGGATCGACGCGCTCGGCTCGCGCGGCACGATGGGCGTGGTCGGCGCGCCGAAGCTCGGCACGAAGGCCGAATTCGACGTGAACAGCCTGCTGCTCGGCGGCCACACGATCCGCGGCATCGTCGAAGGCGACAGCGTGCCGCAGACGTTCATTCCGCAACTCGTGCAACTGTATCTGCAGGGGCGGTTTCCGTTCGACCGGCTGGTGAAGTTCTATCCGCTCGAGCAGATCAACCAGGCGGCGGAAGACAGCAGCACGGGAATCACGCTCAAGCCGATCCTGCGCTTGCCGCATTGAGCGCACGCGGGCGCCGCGCGGGCCGCCGACGCCCCGCGGCGGCACGCGACGACGCCTTCGGGGAAGGAAAATGCCGCATTCCGGGCACCGGGCTATATTACGCATTCGCTCGACACGCCGGCGCGGCACGCGCGCCCGGACCTTCGACCCACATGGAGCGCAGCGTGAACATGGCCCCCGAATCCCCTGCACGGCCGGTCGACCTCGACCGGCTCCGCGCCCGCTTCGCCGCGGGCGAGCCGCTGCCGGACACGGCGTTGCCGGCCGGCGTCGCGCGCTCGTGGCTGCGCTCGCGCGATGCCGGGCTCCGGCCGTGGCAAACCGCCCGTTATGAAATGCAGCGCGAGCACGACGAATCGCGCGCGGACCGGCGGCTCTATCGCTGCGTCGCGCAGGAAATCGAGCCGCTGTGGGCCGCATTCGGCGGCAGCGAATGGACGATCATGTGCGTCAATCCGCACGGCACGGTCGTCCACGCGCGACGCAGCCCCCAATGCGACGACGCGCTGCTGACGCCGATCGTCGCCGGGCGCCGGATCGTCGAACCGAACATCGGCACGACCGCGCCGAGCTGCGTGATTCACGACGGCGTCGAGACCGTCGTCGCGGGCGCGCAGCATTATCTCGACGCGTTCTCGCGGGTGTTCTGTCTCGCGGTACCGCTGGTCGGCTTCGACGGTGAAGTCATCGGCGCGCTCGATATCACCGGCACCGGCCGGCGCAATGTCGCGCAACTGCTCGAGCCGTTCCGGCATGCGGCGCTGTCCGCCGAGCAGCGGCTCTATGCGATGCTGCGCGACTGCCATCTGCTGCAGGTGCAATACGATCCGCGCTGGCTCGGCACGCCGCTCGCCGGCGTCATTGCGCTCGACGGGGCGGCCCGCGTGCGTGCGGTGAGCCGGCCGGCGCGCCGGATGCTCGACCTCGCGCCCGACGGGCCGGCCGCACCGGTCGAGCTCCGGCAACTGTTTCCCGGTGCGACGCCCGCGCAGCAGCGTCGCTTGCTGACACCGTCGCGCACGCCGCAGCGGATCGCACGCGACGATGGCAGCCACATCTGGGTGCGCACCGTGCGCGCACCGCTCGATCGGGCGACCGCCGCGCGCCACGCCGACGTGCTCGCCGACGCGGAGGACGTGTGTCACGCGGCGCCGGCCGTCAGCCCACCCGCCAGCGTCAGCCTGCGCGAACAGTCGCTCGACGCGATCCGCCGGGCGCTCGACGAGCATGACGGCAACGTGTCGGCGGCCGCGCGGCAACTCGGCATTTCACGCACGACGCTGTACGCGAAACTGCGGCAGCGCGATGCGGCGGGGCTCCCATACGACGCGCCGCATTGACGACGCAGGACGAAGCGGGCCGCGCGGCAATGGCGCTTGGGGGCCCGTTCATGCCGATAACGGGCTTGCGCGGCCTTTAAGCCACTGCCTGCCGCGCATGAAGCCGCAACGCGAGCCACGCGATCCCGACCGCGAACGCGCCGACCACGCCGCCGAACGTGCCGATCCACGGCAGCCCGTAGTCCCCGGCGATATGGTTGCCGAGCAGTGCACCCGCGCCGATGCCCACGTTGTACAGCCCGGAGTAGATCGACACCGCGAGGTCGGTCGCGTCCGGCGCCAGCTTCAGCACCCACGCCTGCATCGCGAGGCCGAAGCAGACGATCGCGCCGCCCCACACCAGCGTATGCACGGACAGCGTGACGATGTTCAGCGCGCACGGGAACAGGACCAGCAGGCAACCCGACAACGCGACGATCGACGTCAGCAGAAACCGGTCGGGATCGCGCGGGTACGCGCGATTGAAGCAGAGCGCGGCCGGCAGGCCGGCGATGCCGAACAGGATCAGCACGTACGTGATCCGGCTGCTGCTCGCGTGGTTCACGCTCTGGACGAACGGCTCGATGTACGTGTACGACGTGAAATGCGCGGACACGACCAGGACGGTAATCGCGTAGAGCGCCACCAGGGCCGGCTTGCGCAGGAACACGCCGATGCTGCTCAGCGAGCCGGCGCCCTGGCTCGGCAGGACCGGCAACGTGGCGCGCAACACCAGCGCCGCGCCGGCCGCGGCGCCCGCGATGATCAGGAACGTGACGCGCCAGCCGAACGCCTCGCCGATCACGCGGCCGAGCGGAATGCCGGCGACCATCGCGATCGCCGAGCCCATCGCGATGAGGCTCAGCGCGCGGCTTTTGCGGTCGCTCGGCGCGAGCCGCACCGCCAGCGGGACGGAAATCGACCAGAACACCGCATGCGCGCACGCGATGCCGAGCCGGCCGATCATCAGCACCGTGAAATTCCATGCGACGCCGGTCACGATGTGGCTGCCGATGAACACCAGCAACGCGCCGACCAGCAGCTTGCGCCGTTCGACGTGACGCGTGACGAAGGTCAGCGGCAGCGACACGACGGCCACCGCCCATGCGTAGATCGTCAGCATCAGGCCGACGGCGGTCGGCTGCATCTGCAGGCTGTCGCCGATCGCGCTGAGCAGCGCGACCGGCACGAATTCGGTGGTGTTGAAAATGAAGGCGGTGAGTGACAGGGCCAGTACGCCCCACCACGAGTGCCTGGAACTGATGGCGTCCGGTGTTGCCATGCGTGGAATCGACGAGACGAGGGTTGGGGGTGTGTACGGCACGGGCGCGGCGCGGAAAGCGGCACAGAAGGCCCGGCCCGGCGCATCGGGCGATTGTACCAGCGGCGCATGACACGTCGCCGTACCGGCGGCCGGACATGGCGACGACACGGCCATGCGCCGATAATGTCTCCATCGACCACGATTCCCGCGGACGCTTCGCCCGCCTGTCACCGGACCAGGAGATTCACATGCGCATTGAAACGTCGTTTCTGTTCGATCTCGACGGCACGCTCGTCGACAGCGTCTATCAGCACGTGCTCGCGTGGAAGGAAGCGCTCGATGCGGAGGGGATCGAGCTGTCGGTATGGCGTATCCACCGCAAGATCGGGATGAGCGGCGGCCTGTTCCTGAACCAGCTGCTGCGCGAGACGGCGGGCGACATCGACGCCGAGCGTGTCGAGCGGCTCGCACGGCTGCATGCGGCCGCCTACCAGCGGCTGCGCGCGCAGGTGCGTCCGCTGCCGGGCGCGCGCGAACTGCTGGCCGCGCTGTCCGGCGCGGGCATCCGCTGGGCGATCGCCACCAGCGGACGGATGGAAACGGCCGCCATCAATCTCGAGGCGCTCGGCGTCGATCCGGCGAAGCAGGTGGTCGTCACACGCGATCAGGTCAAGTATGCGAAGCCGGACCCGGACCTGTTCCTGACGGCCGCCGCGCAGTTGAACGTGCCGATCGAGCACACCGTCGTGGTCGGCGACAGCATCTGGGACATGCTGGCCGCCGCCCGCTGCCGCGCGCTCGGCGTCGGGCTGCTGTCGGGCGGCTACGGCAGCGACGAACTGGAACGCGCCGGCGCGCTGCGCGTGTACGACGACCCGGCCGACCTGCTGTGGCATCTCGACGAGATTGCCGCGCGGCCGTAGGCGACCGTTCACCGCGCCCGGCTCGTTCGGCGCGAGCGCGCGTTCCCGTCGAGCCTGACGTCATGCGGCCGGCCTCGTCCGGCCAGGCAGCCGCGTGCGCGATCGTTCGCGGCGCGGCCGCCCGGCTTCGATTCATCGAATCGAAATAATTCCAATCGCCGTTGACCATTGCGATTTCAATATTTTAATTAGCGCCTGCTTTCCCGGTGTTTTTAAAACAGGCTGGAAGATTCTTGAAAAAACGAATTGCCTCTCATATAACGAATACACTTCGCTTCCGTTTCAAAATCGCAGTATCGGAATCGTGAAAACGCAAGCGACATACCGCGCCGAACCGGCTGGCCGGCGCGATCCCGCAATGCCAGAAGGCCCGCACATGGTATGGGGCCGGGGTTGCGATGCTTCGTCTCGGCACCCTTTCCGCCATTTATCCGGGGACCTTTAAATGCGCACGGATCTTTCACCTTCATAACGCTTCGACAGAAGCATTACATCGATTTATTCGATCTCACGTATCGGCGGGCGCATTTTCGTGCCGACGTCTCGTGAAGACCTGCGCTGCCGCTCAATCGGCAGGCATTGTTTCGTCCGGTTTTTTCGGCAATAGACGACGCGAGGATTTCGATGAATCAGCTCAGCGAACGGGCGAGCGCCGAACTGCGCGCGCCCCACCTGGAGCGCGCGCTGCCTATCCGCGTGCTGCATGGCGAGACGGTGAACGATTACGAACGGAAAGTGCAGACGACCTATGCCGGCAGTCCGGACGACTGGCGCAAGGCGATCGGCGAGTACCTGCTGTTCCAGTTCGGTGTTTACGACGATCCCCGCTCCACGCCGCCGATCTCGCTCGACGAATCGGGCATTCGCTACTTCGAACGCCAGCTTCACCTCGCGGGCTTCGACGCCCCGGCTCCCGCGCGCGTCGAGCGCATTCTCGACATCGGCTGCGGCTGGGGCTACATCCTCAAGTATCTGGCCGGCCGCTTCCCCGACTGCCTGTGTCTCGACGGGGTCAACGTCAGTCGCGAGCAGCTCGACTACTGCGCACGTTTTCATGCGCAGCACGGGCTCGCGGGCCGCATCAACCTCTATCAGTGCAACGCCCAGGACGTCGATCGACTACCCGATCCCGCGACGCCGTACGATCTCGTGATCATTCGCGGCGTGATCTCGCATTTCCCGAACGCGCTGTACGAAAAGGCGATGCGCGCGCTGCATGCCCGCGTGCGCCCCGGCGGATCGGTGGTCATCTCGGATAATCTGTACAACGTCGACCTGAGCGAATACCAGTCCGACACGCCGGACGAGATCGACCGGATTGCATGCAAACACCGCAAGACGCCCGATTATTTCAGGCAGGTGCTGGTCGACGCCGGGTTCGCCATCCGCGACATGCGCGTGCTGCCGTCGAACATCGACGTCGCGCGCTGGCTGATGGACGCCAAGGCCAACATCGATCGCCATTTTCCGCACCACGCCCCGGACACGCTGGAAGAACTGCGCGTGCTCGCCGAAAACTGGTCCGTCGCGCTGATCAAGAACAAGGTGTCGACCTACAGCGTCGTCGCGGTCAAACCGGACGCATGACCGGGAGACTCGCATGCACGCCTCCCAAACGCCACGCACCGCGAGCGCCACGCAGACGCTGGTGCTGCCGCTGCCGCGTCTGTCGCTGCCCGTTGCACGGCACCCGCGGCATGAAGCGATCGAGCGGCAGCTCGCGATCGACGACTACCCAATCATCCTGCAGCACTATCGCAGCGAGGCAGCGGCGCGCCGTTTTCTCGCGCAGCGCATTCCCGCCTATGGCAGCCTGTGTTACCCGAATGCGCGGCCCGATCGCGTGTACACGATCCACCGCATGATGCACGTCACGACGCTGATGGACGATGCGTTCACGCATCTCGCGCGCACCGGCGATCAGGCGGGGCTCGACACGTTGCGCGAGCATTTCCTCGCGGCCGTCGACGGCAAGCTGCCGCCGGCCGACGCGCCTTCCGCGCGACTGCTGCACGACACGCTGCGCCTGATGCGCACCGCGGGCGACGCGCGCCCGGCCTTCTGGCAGCGGTTCGTCGAATGCATCCGCGACCAGATCCGCACCCAGGCCAATCCGACGGCGACCGACGCGTCGCGCCTGTCGCTCGCCGACTATCTGGCGTTTCGCCGGGTCGAGGGATTCGGGCACTGGATCACCCTGCTCACCGAATACGCGCTCGACATCGACATGGGCGAGCGCCTCGCGAAACACCCGGCACTGGCCGATGCGCGCGACGCGGCGATCGATTCGGTGATCCTCGTCAACGACCTGTTTTCGTTTCGCAAGGAGTGGTCCGCGCATGAGCGGTTCAATGCCGTCTGGATCCTGATGCGCGTCGAACAACTGGACGTGCAGGCGGCGCTCGACCGGCTGGCTGCCCTGTGCGCGTCGAACGAGCGCCACCTGATCGACGCGCGCGACGCGATCGCGACAGGCGTGCTGGCCGGCGACGCCGACACGCAGGCGTACGTGACGGAACTGGGCTACATGAGCGCCGGCAACGCGGAATTCCACGCGTTCAGCACCCGCTACCACGGCGACGATCTCGGCGGCGGGCGCTTCGCCGGCGGCGAAGTCGCGATGACGGCGCTGCCGACGCTCGAGGAAATCGCGGCGGCGGAGCGGCACGATTCGCACCGGTGACCGGAGACGCGCATGCACGCATCGATCCCTCCCGTGTCCGCGCCCGCCGCCTCGCGACATCGCTATCCGGACGGCTGGTTCGCGCTGGCCTACAGCCGCGACGTCAGACCCGGCGCGCTCGTCGTCACGCGTTTCATGGGCGAGGACGTCGTGCTTTATCGAACGGCATCCGGCCTGATTCGCGCGGTCGCGCCGCATTGCCCGCACCTCGGCGCGCATCTCGGGCACGGCGGCGTCGTGCGCGGCGAGGAGATCGTGTGCCCGTTCCATCACCTCGCGTTCGCGCCGGACGGCACCTGCGTGCGCGCCGGGCAGGACGGCAAGCCGCCTGCCGCCACGCTGCGGCACCGCCAGGTGCGCGAATGGAACGGCCTCGTGCTCGCATGGCAGGACCGTGCGGGCGCACCGCCGTCGTGGTCGCTGCCCGACCTCGACCTCGATGGTTATTCGCGGCCGCGCGGCGCGTGCCACACCCTGAACGGCAATCTGCAGAATCCGGCCGAGAACGGCGTCGACGTCAACCATTTCAGTCCGGTGCACGGCTGGTCGAATCCGGTGCTGGAGCCGCCGCAAGCCGACGGCCACCGGATGACGATGCGCTCGACGCTCGTGCTGCTCGGGCAACGGCTGTTGCTGGATATCACGATGCACGGCCTGGGCTGCATGGCCGCGCGCATGGAACTGCCGGACCTCGGGCTGCATGCGCGGGTCGTGCTGTTCCCGACGCAGATCGAACCCGATCGCTGGACGTGCCGTGAATTCGTGGCACTGCGCGTCGAACGCGCGTCGGCGTGGCCGTCGCCGCTGCGCCGGGCCCTGCACGAGGTACTCGCGAGCGCCGCTTACCGTTGGTGGTTCGTGCCGCAGTTCAAGCGCGACCTGCGCATCTGGCATCACCGCGACTACGACGCGCGCCCGACGCTGATGGCCGGCGAGATGCCGATCATGACGTTCCGGCGCTGGGCCGCGCAGTTCTATCCGGCACCCGACGGCGATGCGCCCGACGGGCAGGACGGCGCCGGGCCGGCGGCCGTCGCCTACGTCGATCGGGCATTCGCGCGATGAGTGCCAAGCCGACGCAGGAGCACGCGATGAATGCAACCGGCCCCGCCGACGAGATCGCGCCGCTGCCCTATCCGGACGGATGGTTCGCACTGTGTTTCAGCCGCGAGCTGAAGCGCGGCAGCGTGCTCACGACGCCGTTCATGGGACGCGATGTCGTGCTGTACCGGACCGCATCGGGCGTCGCCTGCGCGGTCGACGCGTATTGCCCGCACCAGGGCGCGCATCTCGGCCACGGCGGCACGGTCGACGGCGAGCAGATCGTCTGCCCGTTCCATCACTACGCATACGGCCCCGACGGCCGGCGCGCCACCGCCCGCTGCCCGCACGGCACCCAAGGGCTGACGCTTCGCACCCGGCACGTGCGCGAATGGAACGGCTTCGTATTCGTGTGGCAGAACGCCGACGGCCTGGCGCCGACCTGGGAACTGCCCGACGTGGACATGACCGGCTTCTCGGCGCCGGTCGGCCAGGCATTCACGCTGCGCGGCGTGATGCAGAACCTGCCGGAAAACGGCTACGACCTCGAGCATTTCGGCGCGCTGCATAGCTGGAAGGACATGAAACCGCATGCCCCGGTGATCGACGGCCCGCGTATTTCGATGCAGGTGGACATGGCGTGGAAGAACATCAGATGGAGCACGCTGATCGGCGTGCACGGCCTCGGGTGCGTGTCGTCCGACCATGAAATGAAGGCGATCGGCCTCGAAGCGAAGATCTTCGCGTGCGGCGTGCAGATCGCGCCGCTGCGCTGGACCTTCCGGGACGGCATCTCGTTCCGCTTTTCGTGGCTGTCGAGGTGGCCGGCCCCGCTGCAGCGCGTCGTCTACGCCGCGCTCGGCCGGTTGCTGCACCGACTGTGGCTCGTGCCGGTGTTCAAGGAAGACATCATGGTGTGGAGCAATCGCGACTACACGGGCTACGGTACGCCGGGCGCGGGCGACGGGCCGTACCCGGTGTTTCAGCGATGGGCGCGGCAGTTCTATCCGGCCGGGGATCGGGCCGAAGCACGGCATCGCGCCGCGCATGCCGATGCGTTCGCCGGGAAATAACAGGCGCCGACGGCCTCGGGGGTGCCTGCGTCACACCGTCCGCCTGACCAGCATCGTCCGGATCTCCGAAATCGCCCGGATCGGATTCAGCCCTTTCGGGCACACGTCCATGCAGTTCATGATCGTCCGGCACCGGAACAGCCGGTACGGATCCTCGAGGTTGTCGAGCCGCCCGGCCGTCCCGAGGTCGCGCGAATCCGCGATGAAACGGTACGCCTGCAGCAGCCCCGCCGGGCCGACGAACTTGTCCGGATTCCACCAGTAACTCGGGCAGGCGGTCGAGCAGCACGCGCACAGGATGCATTCGTACAGCCCGTCCAGCTGGTCGCGTTCCTGCGGCGATTGCAGGCGTTCGCGCGCCGGCGGCGGCGTGTCGTTGATCAGGTATGGCCGGATCGAGTGGTACTGGTTGAAGAAATCGGTCATGTCGACGATCAGGTCGCGCACCACCGGCAGCCCCGGCAGCGGCCGCAGCACGATGTCACGCGGCAGCGTCTGCATGTTCGCCAGGCACGCTAGCCCATTGCGGCCGTTGATGTTCATCGCATCCGACCCGCAGATGCCTTCACGGCACGAACGCCGGTACGACAGCGTCTCGTCGTCGCGCTTCACGCGGCCGAGTACGTCGAGCAGCATGCGGTCGTCCGGGTTCACGTCGATCTCGTAGCGCTGCATGTACGGCCGCGCGTCGCGATCGGGGTCGTAGCGATAGATATGAAGGGTGCGGGGGGCGCTCATCAATGCCTCCAGACGCGGGCCGCATGCGGCCCGCCAGTGAGATGCCGGTCAGTCGTCATCCACGCGCTTGTCGATCAGGTAACGTCCGCGCTCCACGCCCGCGCGCAGCGCCTCGAGTTCGGTCAGCCACTCGGGGCCGCCCGGTGCCGGCACGACCATCTCGATGCGGGCGCCGTCGACATAGACCTGCACCTCGTCGCGCCACGCGCCGCTTTCATCGCGCCGCGCCCACACGAGGATCTCGTGACCGCGATACGGGTCGCGGACCTGTGCATCCTGTTGATGTTGCACGGTGGCCTCCTGTCCTTATCTGCGATACCAGTGCAAAAAATGCGCGCAGCATGACCGCCGCGCACGCCGGCGGCCTTGCGCGCACGCGCCGTGCCCGCCCGGCACGCGGCTTGCGTCCCTTTCGTCCATCGAATCGCCGGCGGACCGTCTCGCGCCGGCCGGAAGGAGCGCACATCATGATCGGCCACCTCGAACTGCTCGGACGACTGCTGCTCGCGGCGCTGCTCGGCAGCGTCATCGGCCTCGAACGCGAGCGCCTGAACTGGGCCGCCGGGCTGCGCACACACATGCTCGTGTGCGTGGGCGCCGCGCTCGTGATGCTGGTGTCGACCTTCGGCTTCGAGGACGTGCGCGGGCAAAACGGCGTCGTGCTCGATCCGTCCCGGGTCGCCGCGCAGGTGGTGTCGGGCATCGGCTTTCTCGGCGCCGGATCGATCCTGCTGCGCGGCGAAGTCGTGCGCGGACTGACGACGGCGGCAAGCCTGTGGGCCGTGGCCGGCGTCGGCCTTGCCACGGGCGGCGGCATGTACCTGGCGTCGATCGGCGCGACGGCGATCGTGCTCGCGATCCTCGCGGGCGTGAAGCCGCTCGAACGCCGCTTCATCGCGCAGCGCCAGCAGCGCACTCTGCAGCTCGTGGCCGAGCGCGGCGGCCTCACGCTCGGCACGCTGCACGAGGCGCTCGGCCCCGGCCGCGTGCGCGTGAAGCGGTTCATCGTCCAGCAGTCGGACGACGATCCCGACACCGACGACATTTCCGTCTCCTTCTCGCGTACGAGCGGACCGGAATTTGCCGCGATCTGCGAGACGCTGCGGAACATCGCCTGCGTACGAACCTGCCAACCCGACAACGTGCCAAGGAGCTTCGCGTGACCCGGACCGACCTGCTTTCCTATCTCGTGACGAGCCAGCTGGCCGCGCGCATGCGCTCCGGCAACTGGCTCACCGCCAGCCAGCTCGTGGGCGCGCTGCGCGCATGGCTCGCCTGCCATCGCGCCGAATGCGGATGGCTCGAGCGGATCAGGATCGCGAACGCATCGACGACGATCGCGCAAGGCATCTACGACATCGCGATCGCCAACGGCGACCCGCACCGCGGCGCCTACGTGCGGCTCGACGCGGATTCGCCGGAACTGCTGGCATTGCGCGCACGCTGCGGCGCGCTGCTGCAGCGCATCGACGGCGGCTGGGACGGCGACGCCCGATGAGCGTGCCGGATCGCACGACAGGCGCCGCCGAGCCGACCGCCGACGCCGCCCGGCCCGGCGACGTATCGCGGCATGGCCTGCTCGAACGCGGGCGCAACTGCGACGCGATCCGCGGCGCGGACCGCTTCACGATGCTCGTCGACGGCGACGCGTATTTCTCGACGCTGCGCGCCGCGCTGCTGCGCGCGCGCCATACGGTGTTCATCGTCGGCTGGGACGTCGACAGCCGGATGCGGCTCGCGCCCGGCGCCCCCGGCGACAGGTTGCCCGACACGCTCGCGGCCTTCCTGCACGCGCTCGCCGAAGCGCGCCACAACCTGCGCATCTACGTGCTCGCGTGGGACTTCGCGATGATCTACGCACTGGAGCGCGACTGGCCGCCCGTGTATCGCGCCGGCTGGCGCGCGCATCGCGGCATCGTGTTCCGGCTCGACGACACGCATCCGCGCGGCGCGTCGCATCATCAGAAGCTCGTCGTGATCGACGACCGGCTCGCGTTCGTCGGCGGACTCGACCTGACGCGGGCGCGCTGGGACACGCCCGCGCACGCGGCCGGCGACCCGCGCCGCCGCGACGAGCACGGAATGCCTTATGCGCCGTTCCATGACGTGCAGGCGATGTTCGACGGCGATGCGGCCGCCGCGATCGGCGAGCAGGCGCGGGCACGCTGGCTGCAGGCGTGCGGGCGCCCGATCGCGATCCGTGCGCAGCGCCACCTCGAGCGGCCGGACGACGACGATCCATGGCCGCCGGACGCGCGCGTCGACCTGCGCGACGTGCGGCTCGGCATCGCCTATACGGTACCGCGCCACGGCGGCCGCGAGCCGGTGCGACAGGTGCAGGCGCTCGTCGAGGACACGATCCGCGCGGCGCGCCGGCACCTGTATGTCGAGAACCAGTATTTCACCGCGGCGGTGGTCCGCGAGACGCTGTCCGCCCGCCTCGCCGACGCGCACGGGCCGGACGTGACGGTCGTCGCGCCGCGCGTGCAGAGCGGCTGGCTGCAGGAAGCGACGATGGGCGTGCTGCGCGCGCGGCTGCACGCGACGCTGGCGTCGGCCGACCGCTTCGGCCGCTACCGGCTGCTGTATCCGCACGTCGACGGGCTCGGCGACGCCTGCGTGAACGTGCACAGCAAGCTCGCGATCGTCGACGACGAATGCATCGTGATCGGCAGCGCGAACCTGAACAACCGCTCGATGGTGCTCGACACCGAATGCTGCGTGGCGCTCGTCGCGGCCGGCGATGCACGCATCCGCGCCGCGATCGCCGGCATGCGCGACCGGCTGCTGGCCGAACATCTCGGCACGACGCCCGCGGCAGTGGCCGAGGCGCTCGCGGGCGCCGAACGGCCGAACGCGGCGCTCGACCGGCTGCGCGCGAAACCGGGCCGCACGCTGCGCACGCTCGATCCGGCCGTCGCGCCGCAGCTCGACGCGCTCGTGCCGGTCAGCGCGTGGCTCGACCCGGAACAGCCGATCGAACCGGACCGGTTCGTCCGCGAATTCGTGCCGCACGACCACCATCGTCCGCTCACCGCACGCTTTTTCGCGCTCGGCACGGCCGTGCTGCTGGTCGCCGCGCTCACGCTCGCGTGGCGCTTCACGCCGCTCGGCGCACACCTGAACGTCGCGTCGCTGTCGCATGCGGCCGCCCGCATCGCGCAACTGCCTGCCGCGCCGGTGCTGCTGCTGGCCGGCTACGTGATCGCGGCGACGCTCGCGATCCCGGTCACGCTGCTGATCGCCGTGACGGGGCTCGTGTTCGGCGCATGGCCGGGGCTCGCGTATGCGGCGATCGGCACGATGGCGGCGGCGGCCGTCACCTACGAGCTGGGCCGCTGGCTGGGGCGCGACGCGGTGCGCCGGCTGGCCGGTGCACGCGCGAACCGGCTGAGCGAACACATCGGCCGGCGGGGCGTGCTCGCGATGGCCATGCTGCGCTTGCTGCCGATCGCCCCGTTCTCGGTCGTGAACCTCGTCGCCGGCGCGTCGCACATCGGCTTGCGCGACTTCCTGGTCGGCACGGCGATCGGGATGCTGCCCGGCATCGTGTTGACCGTCACGTTCGCGCACCAGTTGACGGCCGCGCTCAGTCATCCCCGGCCCGCCGCGTTCGCGTGGCTCGCCGCGATCGGGCTTGCGCTGGTCGGCGTGTCGATCCTGCTCGTCAGGATGCTGAGACGATGGCGCTGAGCACGCACGCGGCGCCGCCGCCGATCAT